>JBEBSO010000273.1:0-5552 GCA_040394275.1 Telluribacter sp. | reverse complement strand
CTCCGACTGCATAAAAGCCATCCTTTATTTTTTCGATGCGCCCGGCTGCAGCCAGGCGGCAGTACAGCCCGGCAGGAGGGTTGGTGACTGAGAGTGTCCGGTCTACCGAGCGTCCTTCCGTCACGGAGATTTTGTCTTTCACTTCATAATTTTCAATGGTGTAGATAAATGTCGGCATACGTTCCCTGTCAAGCACATACCCGCCCACTCCGACTTGGTCAAAAGCGAGGGAGTCAGGCCATGGGTTTTGGCTTACATCTGCCAGCACGGCAAGTGCAGGTGCGCCGGAAAGCCTGATTACGCTTCCCAATGGTACGATCCGCTGATAAGGCTCTCCCCGCTGATGCCAGAGGTCCGTGGCGTCTGCAAATTTCCCCCGCCAGATCTGGAGGAGCGCTCCCTGTTTCAGGTCGTAGGAATAATTGAGCTGGTTGGGATGCCCCAGTGACGCCGCGTGGGTGATGGTTTTACCGCCGGGTGTGAGAAAGCTCCGGAGGAGATAAGGCCGGTCGGTCGGGTTGACCAGGATGGGGTTTCTCAGCCGCAGCTGACCGGGAGTTTTCCCGGCTGGCGCGGAAGGATCAGGAACGGAATACCTGATGTTGCGGATGGCCACGTTGCCGTGATCGCCCTGGATCATGATCGGCCCTTTCGCCGCCTCGTCTTCGAACATCGCGGACTGGGTATGACCGGTCACCTCCACCTGCTCATGGATCATTACCCCGTTCAGGGCGACCTCCTCGAAACGGGCATTGACAATTTTTTCTCCTTTTTGGTTGAACCTCGGGGCGCGGAACCTGATCCGCATGTGCTGCCATAACCCCGGCGCCCTGGCCACATTTACAAAAGGAGCCATCCCCTGGTAGCCCCTGTCTTCTGCTTCAATATAGCGCTGGTAAAGTCCGCCGCAATCGGCGGAGGAAGGTTTGAGCTTGCCCCAGCTGTCGCGCAGCTGTACCTCGTACCGTCCTTGGAGATAAATCCCCGAGTTCGCACCCTTGGCGATCATGAAGTCAAATTCGATCTCGATATCGCCGAAAGATTCCCGGGTGTGAATATTGTAGCTGCGGTCTCCCTTGACCCGGTTGTTGATCAGCACGCCCCGGCCGGGTGAAGCCTGCAGGTGCTCGTCTTTTTCCAGGTCGGCATACGCATCTGAGCCTATGGACCAGTTGGTGCCGGTTACATGAAACGCCTCCAGGTTGTTCAGCGGAATGGAACGGACGTTTTTAGGGTCCTGGGTAAATGCCGGATTCAATACGGCCAGGCAGAATCCCAGAAGTGGAATATATTTCATTTTCGTTGTTTTGAGAAAGTGAAACTATAATCGTTTAATTGACAATTATTATTCTAAAGACAAAGAAAGAGCGGATATACTGGAAAGACCGGGAGAATTGAGGAAGCCGGCCGTGCTAATTGATGAAAACTTCATCTACAAAAACCCAGGGCTTCTTGCCTGCTCCCGGATGCCATGGCGGGAGCTTCGGGAAACGCCTGACGATGAGCTTCAGGAAGTGTATTTCTTCAGGGGCGAAGCTGAGATGGACCATCCGGTTTTCCGCGCCGTCCGGAGCGGTCTTTTCCGGTAGCGGCAGGCTGCTCCTTCCCAGCTTTTTCAGCCTGCCGGGCTCCTTCCCTCCCCATATTTCAACCGAAGCCGGCGGGAAGATGGAGCTGCGGATCAGCAGGAGGTAGCTGACGTCTATGCGCTGTATCGTAACGCTTTTTTTGAAATGCATCAGTGAAACCAGATCATCATCCAGGTAGCCCAGCCATTTTTTGCTCCGGAGATTGAGGTCGCTTTTGATGCCGTCGGCAAGGCTGGCGGCCCCTTCTGCCGGGTACTTGCCGGATGCCGGTGTGAGCAGGATAATGCTGTCGGGGAGGTAGGTGGTGCGGAAAAATGCCTTTTCGGATACCTGGCTTGGCAGCCAGCCGGGTTTGAATGCCCTGACTTTCACGAGGGTGTTCGCAGTCAGGACAAGCTTGTCATCGAACAGGGGTGAGGCAGTGCTGTCGGGGATGGTTCCGTCAAGCGTGTACCGCAGCATCGCTCCCGGCACGGGATGCCTGACCCTGACCCGGGTACTGCCGGTGAATACCGGGTTTTCATTTTCGATCGCCGGTGGGTTCAGTGCAATGCGGATGGTGTCGCCTCTAAAGCCAGTTTCTACGTTTACGCCCGGCAGCAGGTCATTGAGCACGGTCTTATCCTGCGGTGACGAAGGCAGGTTCCAGGCGTACAGGGTCTGAAGTCCCGGTAGATCGCGCAGCTGCGACAGCTCTGCCGGCTTTATCCCCGTCCCGCTCAGGGACAGTGTGCGAAGGGCCTGAAGCTGTATCAGGTGAGGGATGGATCGCCCGCTTATATCCGTAAAATTCAGGACAAGTTTTCTCAGGTTTTTAAACCGGGCCAGCTTCGGGACATCCTGGTCTGTCACGGGCATTTTGCTGAGATCGAGCGAGACGATCTGCTGCCCGATGTCGGTGAGCTCGTCCAGGTCCCTGCTTTTGAAGCTGTTGCGGCTGTAAAAGCTGACACTCAGGGCCGGGGAGTTGGCGGCGACCCGGCGAACGGCCCTGTAGTCGGTGTTGAGTGCCTGTATTTTCCGGTCGGAGACTTCGGGGAAGTCGTATACCTCCTGCTGTGCCGGCAGCTGGAGAAACTCCCGGGCAGCCTGTCCCAACGGGTGGCCGGGAGGCAATGCATGTGCCCTGACCGAGAAATCCGCACCATGCTTTATCCACTCGGAGAGCAGGGCGATTTCACCTGTAGTCAGCTGCGGCCTGCCTTTGGGAGGCATATGCTTTTTGGCTTCGGCCGGCAGCAGGATTCTCCGGATGAGATGGCTTGTCCCGGCATGGGCCGTATCCCAGAGCTGCCCGTTTTTCCCGCCTTTTTTCAGGCCCTGTACGGAGGTCATGTCCAATCCGCCCTTTGCCTTTTCGGGATTGTGACACCCGGTGCATTTCCGGTCGAATACCGGACGGACCAGGTCGTCAAAAACGACTGCTTCCTCCGGTTGCAGCAGCTTGCCGTCGCCTCCGGAACCAGCCGGCTCCATCAGAAAATATTCCCCGTGGGTGATGACCGCGCCAAGGTGTCCTGCCAGGGCTGTCGTAAGGAACAGGGCTGCGCCTGTAAGGCGGGCTGTCAGGCTGCCGGGTATCAGCCTGTGCCTGAAGGCGTGGCACAGGAACGCCAGCCATGAAGTGATAAGACCGGTGAATTTGTGCCACTTCAGCGATGCGGGATCGTAGCTGTCTTCCAGGGACAGGAAAAACCCTGAAAATGCGCTAAAGATTGCGGTAGCCGCCCCGATGGTTAGCAGCATGTCGGCAAAGGCGGTGATTTCTGCTGTCTTCCGCACAGGCCCCCACATAATGATCAGCCCGTAAAGGGTAAGCAATACAACCGGGAAATGGAGAAGCAGGGGATGCCACCTGCCGGAGAACCGGAGGAGGAGGGGAAGCTCCAGCCTGTCTTCAAAGATAACCAGGAACAAAAGCAGGCAGTTGAGGAAGAAAAGCGTATGGGAGATGAATTTTGAACCGGGCTTGTTCATCAGTTTCAGGGCTGGGGGTAGGGACAGTGGAGAATGGTCAGGATCAGGCGATGATGCCGGGTACGAGCTGTCCCGATACATCCGTAAGCCTGTAGCGCCTGCCGAGGTGTTTGTACGTAAGCTTCTCGTGATCCAGTCCCAGCAGATGCAGGGCGGTAGCGTGGAAATCATGTACATGAACCGGGTCGCGCACGATATTGTACCCGAAGTCATCCGTCTCGCCGTACGATATCCCGGGCTTGATTCCTCCGCCGGCCATCCAGATGGAAAAGGCGCGGGGGTGGTGATCCCGGCCGTAATTTTCTTTTGAGAGGGGGCCCTGGCAATAATTGGTGCGTCCGAATTCACCGCCCCAGATGACGAGCGTTTCATCCAGCAGTCCGCGTTGCTTCAGGTCGGTGACCAGGGCGGCGGATGCCTGGTCGACGTCCCGGCATTGGCCGCGGATTTCGTTGGGCAGCCCGCCGTGGCTGTCCCACCCCTGGTGGTAAAGCTGGACAAACCTGACTCCCTGCTCGGAAAGCTTCCGGGCGAGGAGGCAGTTGGCGGCGTAGGTGCCGGGAACCAGGCATTCCGGGCCATAGAGTTTGATGATGCTTTCGGGCTCGCGACGCATGTCGGTGATTTCGGGCACGGCCGTCTGCATCCGGTAAGCCATTTCGTATTGCTGTATCTTGGTGGTGATCTCCGGGTCGCCGAATGCTTCATAGGCAGAGTGGTTGAGCTCGGAAAGCCGGTCCAGCATCTCCCTCCGTTGATCCCGGTCCATCGAAGCGGCGTCGCCGAGATAAAGGACCGGGTTGTCGCCGCTGCTGAATTGTACGCCCTGGTGAACGGAGTCCAGGAAGCCGTTGGTCCACAATTTGGCGTACACTCCCTGCCCGTTTCCTTTGCCTTTGGAAAGGAGGACGCAAAATGCCGGAAGGTTTTTATTTTCGCTGCCCAGTCCGTAGCTCAGCCAGGAACCCATGCTCGGTCGGTTGCCGACCTGGGCGCCTGTTTGGAAGAATGTGAGGGCGGGATCATGGTTGATGGCTTCCGTATGAAGCGTTTTGATGATGCAGATGTCATCGATGATCCTGGCGGTATGGGGAAGCAGCTCGCTGAGCAGGGTGCCGGACTGTCCGTATGGTTTAAAATTGAAAAAGCTGCCGGCCAGCGGGAAGCTCGCCTGGTTAGAGGTCATCCCGGTAAGGCGCTGGCTTCCCCGGACCGAAGCAGGCAGCTCCTGTCCGTGCATGGTATTCAGGAGGGGCTTGAAGTCGAAGAGCTCGAGCTGGGAGGGAGCGCCGTTCTGAAACAGGTAGATCACCCTTTTGGCTTTCGGCGCAAAATGAGGGAGTCCCGCCGGCAGCCCGCTGGCTTCGGATCCCGTGGTGTCGAAGAGATCAGGGATCAGCAGCGAGCCCAGGGCTGCGCTGCCGAGCCCCAGGCTGAGCCGGGAAAGGAAGTGGCGGCGGTTGATATTCAGGCCAAAGTCGAACAGCGGCTTTTCCATGATTTTCAGGATTTGGAAATGGTTTCCTCCATATTATAGATCAGTGCAATGACACGCATAAGGGCGGCGGCTTCCAGGGCATTCCCTCCGGAATGATGGGGAAACTCGCCGGCATCAAGTATTTTCCGGGCCTCGGATAAGCCGTTTTTCTGTTTTAAAAGCCTTTGACGCTGAGATTCATAGTAAGCGAGCAGCGTCTTCAGCTCATCCGTACGGGGCGTCCGGCAGGCAATGGTGCGGAAGGCCTTCCGCACGCTTTCTTCACCGGTTTTTTTCTCTGCCGCAAGCCGCTCGGCAAATACCCGGGAAGCTTCCATGACGGTGGGGTCGTTCATCATGACCAGCGCCTGCAGGGGTGTGTTGGTTTTCACTCTTCTGACCTCGCACTGGTCCCGGTTGCTCCCGTCGAAAATCATCATCGAAGGCGGAGGGACGGTAAGCTTGATGAACGTATAGATACCTCTCCGGTAGAGGGCCTCTCCGTGCTC
>JBEBSO010000272.1:0-5564 GCA_040394275.1 Telluribacter sp. | reverse complement strand
GACCTCGGCAAAGTGGGCTTCATGACCTGTCTGGTACTTTTCGGGGATCACTACCTCCCATTCCTTTCCAAGCTTTTTAAGCTCCACACCCGGGTACTTGTCGGCTATCACCCGGAAAGCCTCCGCTACTTCCTTTTCGAAGGCGCCGGTCATGGATACCGGCCTGATGTAAAGCACCGGCTTGTAGTTTTGCTCCTTTCCCTGGCGGATCAGCACGCCTGACCGGGTCCCTTTGATCTCGGAGTAGTGCGTATCTCCCGAGCCCTCCGGGGCCTCGTAGTTCCAGGTCACGGAGATCCTCGCGTTTACATCCCTGATCCTGTAGCGGATCTCGCCGTTGGCATATACCTGGAGGAGGCTGTCACGCAGGTCCTTTTCCAGGTAGTCGGGGTACCCGGACCGGCCGGTTACCTTCGCAAACTGCGAAGGGGTAAGCACGGTGAAGGATCTTTTGGCATCCTCTATAACGATGTCCTTTTTGTAGTCCAGTATGACTTCCGGGAAGCAGCTCCATTGAATCAGGTCGATCATATGGGTGGTTACATCCACAATCCCCTCTCCCTGCTGCCGTACATCAAAATACCACGCCGGGCGGATCAGGGGCTGTCCCGATACATACTTGAAAAAATGGTGCGTGCTTTCTTTGATCACGGCAGGATCTTCCGGCGTACCCTTGTGCAATTCGCCGAAAATCCCCGGTATCAGCGTCAGCTCACGCTGCAGGATATTGATGATGTCCTGGCGCCCGGTCATGATATCGTAGATCAGCGTTCCTTTTTTTTCTGCCGATTCGAAAGCATCCTGCAGCAATGCAAAACCCTCCTCGTCGATGGCCATCGGCTTGTCAGACAGCACGTGCAGCCCGGCATCTGCCGAACGCTTGATATAAGCGGTTTTCTCCTGGTTGTTGCCGGCCAGCACGACGACGTTGCCCGCCTTTTCGGCGATCATCTTATCCAGCGGGTCTGCCCCTCTGTATACCTTTTCTTCCCAATGGGTGGGGTTCTCCTCCCGCGTATTGTAGGCCCGGATCTTTTCCAGGTAAGCCTCCAGCTCCGGTCCTTCCGAAGCATATACATGCACGACAGAGTCTATCTCGCTGTACATCGATTTCTGAACCAGTGCGGCATGAAAATGGCCCGGCTCCAGGACCAACAGGTTAATCGGCTTTTCGCTCACGGATTTCTTATCAGATTGGCATCCCGTCCATGCTGCAGACAGCAGCACGAGGGCCATTAAATTCAATATACGGATCATAACCATGTAAATAAAAGTTGGGGGAGTTTGATGAGTTCAAAATAACTTTAGAACACCCGGTTCAAGAGCTAACCGATTGTCGCCTTCTCTGCTTTTTCAAATACCACCCTCCCCTTCACCATTGTCAGGGAAACCCGGATATCTTCGTCAAAAAGTACAATATCGGCATCTTTGCCCTTCACAAGACTGCCTGTCCTCTCGTGGATCCCCATGATACGGGCAGGAGTAATGCTGGCCATGCGTACCGAATCCAGGAGCGATACGTCCGCCATCCGTACCATGTTCCGTACCAGGCGGTCCATCGTGGCCACGCTTCCTGCAAATGCGCTGCGGTCCGGCAGTTTGGCCACCCCGTCTTCCACCAGCACCTCCACGCCGTTCTTCAATGAGCCGATGATGCACTTCCCTTCAGGCATCCCCGCCCCGCGGATCGCATCGGTAATCAGCGCCGTACGGTCAGCTCCTTTGATTTTATAGATAAGCTTGAGCAGGGGGGCCGGCAAATGGACGCCGTCTGCAATGATCTCTACATCCATATCCAGCAGGAAAGCGCTTTCGATGGTACCGGCATACCGGAACGCATTGCGCCTGGTCACTCCCGACATGGCCGAATACAAATGCGTGGCCAGCGTATACCCGTTTTCATAGGCTTCCAGCACGTCCTCGTATACTGCGTCGGTATGCGCCACTGCCGCCAGTATTCCCTCCCGGCGAAGGCGCCGGCCGAATTCGATCGCACCATTGAGCTCCGGGGCGGCGCTCCACCTGGCGATGGAGGAAGAATAGCCAAGGATCTCCTCATACTCCTCGGGATCAGGATCACGGATGAAGCGCGGATCCTGGGCACCACGCTGGCTCATGGCAAAATACGGACCCTCCAGGTGCATACCCAGCAGGGTAGCGCCGCGCCGGTTGTTTTTGTTCGCCTCCTCAAACACCTGAAGCGTACGGATGATCTCCTCCCGCTCGGCTGTCAGCGTGGTAGGCGTCATAGAGGTGGTCCCGTACTTCGCGTGCAGCTCGGCTATGGTCAGGAATGCCTCCTGCGTACCATCCATAAAATCGCACCCGCCTCCGCCGTGCACATGTATATCCACAAAACCAGGGGCAATGTAACGCCCTTCCGCGTCGATATGGCGGGCTTCCGGCACCTCCACATCTCCCTCGTGGATACCAATGATCTGCCCGTCCTCGATTACAACCGTACCCGACGCAATACATCTGAACGGTGTCAGCACCGCCCCATTCGAAATTTTTATCCTCATTGTCAGATTGTGTTACTATTTAAACCAAAATATAATGCGTTAGCTCTTCTGAAGAAAACATGCTTATTTTTCTTTGAAATACCTGCGGGGGATTTTCAGGGACCAGACATCATTGGTCAGCGGCGGCACCATGCCCCCGGCAACCCAGAGCCTGTCTTTGAATACGTAAGCCGACAGCTCATGCCTTTCTCTCCACGTGTCACCTTCCGTTACCAGCTGCTTCCAGTTTTTCCCATCCCGGGAGTACCAGACATCCGGCCAGTTCTTATACGGGTTGTTGGACCAGCCTCCCATCACCCACATGTGGTCCCGGTATACCACCGACGAAAACCAGATACGCGAGTGCCACGGCGCTGCGTCTGTTTCCTTCCTCCAGTTGACGCCGTCGCCGGAGCTCCAGACATCATTCAGCGCGAAGTATCCGGGCACATAGTTGCCGCCGCCCATCACATAGATCCGCCCGTTAAGCACCGCTGCCTGGTGATAGGCCCGGGGCGCCCAGGGAGCCGAAGCAGTAGCCTGCGTCCAGCTCTTGCCGTCGGAAGAATACCACACGTCGTTCTTAAGGCTTTCTTTGGTACCGAAGTAGTAGTTCTCAATCCCGCCCAGGATCCACATTTTCCCCTTGAATTCGACCAGCGCGGCGGCTGTGCGCGGGCTCCATTGCGCCTTTCCGACCTCTTCCCATGTACTACCGTCCCCGGATGACCACACCATGTTGGTAGCCGAATGTCCTTCGAGGCGGCCGTTGTACCAGCCGCCCATCATCCACATTTTCTTCTTAAAGACCACCGACATCGGTAAATCGCTGTGGATCCACGGAGCTTCCTTCGTAACCAGCTTCCACTCCCTGCCGTCCGGCGAGCTCCAGACATCCCGCGGCGGGGCTTCATGGGAATTGAACCAGCCGCCCAAAATCCAGAGCTTGTTCTTGAATACCACTTCTCCCTGGGAATCCCGGGCCTGCCACGGCGCCTTTTCGGTCTCCCGGACCCAGGTCAGCTTTTCCTGCTGGCCGTAACCGGGCAGGGTCAGTAAGCAGATGACAGAAGCCAGGATAAGCCCTGTCTTTTGAGATGGCGTATGCATGTCATTTATTTTTTAGCCAGTTCCTGATATGATTGTTCATGGTCAGCTCATGCACGAACATCCAGTCGCTGCTGTTGGTACCGTTTGCGAGCATATTGTCGTTGTTCTGATCAAGGATGTATCCTTCCGGGTTGCGCAGCATGCGTGTTTTGGAAAATACGTCCTCGTACTGCTGCCTGAGCGTGCTGAAGCTTTCGACATAAGCTCCGATGGCCCCGGCGGCGGCTTTCCGCTCCCCGGGGGTCTTGCTTTTGTCGTACTTATCCAGGAGCAATACCAGCCTGGCGGGATAAATCTGCAGGTCGTTCATCTGCTTCATCAGAGAAAGAGAATAGTGATTGCGGACGGCCAGGGTCCGGGCTTTTTCAATCCTCGCCCTGATCAGCTCATAGCGGGGTATTTCCAGCGCTGCCAGCGCCACCTTGTTGCCGTACTTCTCCGACCATTTGCCCGGCTTGGTATCTTCGGGCAGCGAGATGCTGTCGTCTTTCCTGGGATACCGGTTCCGGTGACGTTTGGTGTTTATCAATCCTGAATCCCAGAAGGTAAGCGCAACTTCCAGCGTATCCTGGAACTCATGCACGTCATCCCGCAAAGCCGCCCCGTAAAACCGGTGCCTGAACGCCTTATGAGCTTCCCGGGCAGAAAGATCGGAAAAATTCCAGGTCAGCCATGCATAATCGTAGAATCCCCTCCAGTAGGTTTCGAAATGGGGCGACGAGTCATCCCATGCCGTGGTCATGATGCCGTCCATTTTCTTGGTAGTGGATACCTCACAAAAATCCTTCACGGGCTGGAACAGGGAGTTTTCACGGGGCAGCATCCCGGACATGCTCTGTGTCGCCGGGGCGGCCATCACCTTGAGGTTGTGGGACTTGTACCAGTCAATGGCCTTCAGGTTGCCCAGGCTTTTGGGCTTGGAATATTCCCACCTCATGTAAATACAATCCTTGGGAAACAGGTGCACATTTTCCTCCAGCCGGGGGAGATTCTGCTCCCAAAGCTTTTCGATCTCGGCATTGGACATCTTGCCGTTGGCGATTGTCTGCCAGAGCCCCGAAAGCTGGAACAGCATATCATCCCAGAAGATCGGGATGCGGTTGTTTTTGCGGGCAAATTCACATACTTTGTTCAGCCAGTACATCTGCAGCTCAAAGGGTTTCATTCCCGACTTCCTGGAAAGCTCGGACTTGCCCAGGTTGTACACTTCATCCCCTCCCACATGCAGGTACTTCCCGCCGGGAGTCGCTTCGATCGCCTCCTCGTACAGGGAAAACTGCAGGTCGTATACTTCAGGATGGAGGGGGTCGAATACCCAATCGGATTCCGGGTCGTCCCGGAGCTTCTTATACTGGTCGTGCTTCAGGATAAAGGATACGTGCCCCAGGCCCTGGACCAGGGGACTGATCTCGATGTGGCGGTCCCGGGCATACCTGCAAAGGGCGGCAAACTCCTCGATCGACATGGCATGGGCAGCACCTACAAGCGGGGCTTTCCGGTACCTGAGCTTGTCTTCAAACTCCACGATCACCGCATTGATCTTTATCCTGGCCAACCTGTCGATCATCCGGTAATAGGAGTCCATGATGTCGAGATGGTATTTGAGGTCCCAATGCACCGCGCGGTATTCTACGCCGGGATAATCCAAAATCCGGAGGGCAGGAATCGCGATCCGCTGCTCCTGTGCATCTTCCAGCAACTGGAGCAGCGTCTGGCAGCCGTAGAAAATCCCGGCTTCGGTTTTGCCGCTGATGACCACCTCGTCATTTTTTATCTCCAGGATATATCCTTCGCCGGATTCAGGCAGATCGCTCCCCTGGCGAAGGAGTCCCCGGCGACGGAGTTTCCGGTGAGCCAGCCCCTGGCGATCGCGCCGAGGTCCGCACCGCGCGGGAGGACGAGCGCGGCTTCGATCCGGGCGGCCGCCGCCGCGGCCCGAGCCGGCTTCTCCCC
>JBEBSO010000271.1:0-5572 GCA_040394275.1 Telluribacter sp. | reverse complement strand
CTCCCGATCCTGCCGCGCGCATTTTTTATAACTCCCCGGGTGATCAGCGTGCTCAAGCCATGTTATGGTAGACGCGCTGCACGTCGTCGTCGTCTTCAATGCGGTCGATCAGCTTCTCGACCTCGGCGGCCTGTGCCTCGTCGAGCGCTTTGGTATCATTGGGGATCCGCTCAAAATCCGCTTCAATGATTTCGAAGCTGTTTTCCTCCAGGTAGTGCTGGATCGCCCCGAAGGAGGTAAATTCGCCGTATATGTTGATAAGATTGTTTTCTTCATCCACGAAGACCTCGTCACCGCCAAGATCGATCAGCTCGAGTTCCAGCTCCTCGATGTCTTTCCCGTTGTTGGTGACTTTGAAAATGCATTTCCGCTCAAATATAAAATCCAGCATGCCGGTGGTGCCCAGGCTCCCGCCAAGCTTGTTGAAATAGCTTCTCACGTTGGCGACGGTACGGGTGGGATTGTCGGTAGTGCTTTCCACCAGGATGGCAATACCATGGGGACCGTATCCTTCGTATACGATTTCTTTATAATCATCCTGATCTTTGGAGGTGGCGCGCTTGATGGCCCTTTCAATGTTTTCTTTGGGCATATTGGCGGCCCTGGCGTTTTGAAGCAAAGCCCTGAGCCTGGAATTGGTGGCAGGGTCAGACGTCCCGTTTTTCACGGCCAGGACAATGTCTTTGCCTATGCGCGTAAATGTTTTGGCCATTTGCCCCCAGCGTTTGAATTTTCTTGCTTTCCTATATTCAAAAGCTCTTCCCATAATGTATCAAGATTATTGTTTTGAGAATTTTTTTATGACGCCCGCATGCACGCCGGTGCTGTTATTCTGCAAAAGTACAAAACCGGAATAAAAAAAACGCGGGGCATGTTATGCCCTGTCTGTGTATTATTTTTGCCGGATGAATTTATATTGGCATTTAAAACCGTTCGGCGATCTCAGCCTTCGCGAACTCTACGGCATCCTCCAGCTGCGCAACGAGGTATTTGTGGTGGAGCAGCGATGCATATTTGCCGACATCGACGGCAGGGATCCGGACTGTCATCACCTGGCGGGATGGACCGACGGGGGGCTCCTGGTAGCCTCTACACGAATAATACTGCCGGGCCTTTGCTACCCTGAGGCGTCCATAGGACGGGTCGTAGCCCGGAAAGAAGCCAGGTCGGCGGGGATAGGAAAGCTGCTTATGGAAAAGTCGATCGGTTCGGTGCACCGGCTTTACGGGGAGACGGAGATACGCATCGGCGCGCAACTGTACCTCAAACGTTTTTATGAGTCGTTCGGATTCAGGCAGGACAGCCCGATATATATGGAGGACGGGATCGAACATATCGAAATGGTGAGACTGTAGAATGTGGGGTATCTCACCTGTGGAAAAAAATACCGGCTATGCCACAGGTACGGGACTGCCGGATAATTAATTTGCTGCAAATCAGCGCATATATTTCTTTTTTACATTGGAAAATTGCTTTGGCACGACTATTTTTGCTAAACTTTTCTGTGATTTATTCTGTAAGTACGAAATCAACATTTTAGTCACTTGCGAATAAAATTATAATCACAGATAGAGGAGGGTTTACGTGGAATAGTCTACTGTTATGCGGTAGACTATTTTTATTTTCACGGACTTTATTTGCGCCCGAAATCGGCCGGGTTTTCTCCCCAGTGTCCGGTCTCCCATTTGAGTATGGGGTTGGCGTAGGTGTTGTTGGCCAGCCAGCTTTCGGCCCGCCGGATCAGTTCGAAAAGTATCTTATTTTTTGGGGTCAGCTCCAGCTTGGTATTCGCTCTTTTTTTTTTGACCCAGCTGATCGCCGTCCTGGAGTCGGAGTAGATCGGGAGGTTGCTGTTGTGCTTCTGAAGATAGGCCAGGCCGTGGACAATCGCCAGGAATTCACCGATGTTGTTGGTCCCGTCTGGAAACGGCCCCTGGAGAAAGACTTTCTGCCCGGTTCTACAATAGACCCCCTGGTATTCCATATCTCCGCTGGCGGTGTTCCAGGCAGCGTCTACAGCAATGCTGTCCTTGATCGGCTGGCCAACTTTCGACCCGGCCGCAGCGGACCCCCGCCTGGGCGCCTCTTTTTTTGTCACATGGCTCCAGTAGCTTCCTTTGGCAGCCTGTTCGGCCTCCTCGAGCGATTCGAAGGATTTGTACTGTGCTCCGTCAAAACCTTTGATATGCGCTTCGCAATCTTTCCAGTCGGTAAAAATACCGGTCTGCCGGCCGTTCCAGATCACGTAGAACTTGTTTTTTTTAGCCATGCCTACATTTTTTCGTTTCCCGACAGCACGCGCCTGATGTCATTCGCACGGCTCATATAGGCGAGGCTGCTTTCCAGGTCGTCGTTGTCTATGGCTGCTTTAAATTCTTTCAGAAACTGGATGTAGTCGTTCAGCGCCTTCGATACATTGGCTTTGTTCTGTTCGAAAATCGGGGCCCACATTTGGGGCGAGCTTTTTGCCAGCCGTACGGTGGAAGAAAACCCGGTACTGGCCATTTTGAAAATGGCCCGTTCGTCTTTCTCCTTTTCCAACACAGTAAGCCCCAGCGCGAAGGAGCTGATGTGGCTGAGGTGAGACACATAAGCAAGGTGGAGGTCGTGCTCGGAAGGCGTCATGTAATGGATTTTCATGCCGATGTCCCGGAGGAAGGCCTCCACGAGGGCCAGCGAATCAGGGTGGCTTTTTTCCCGGTCGCAGATGATTACGTTCCGCTCGGGAAGCAGCTGGGCAAATGCGGCGCCCGGGCCCGAATTTTCGGTACCTGCCATGGGGTGTACCGCCACAAACTGCTCTCGTCGGGGGTGCGCATCCGCGATCCCGCAGATCAGCTCCTTGGTAGAGCCCAGGTCCAGGACCGTGCGGCCATCCGGGATTTTGTCCAGCAGGACGGGCAGCAGGCCGGCAATGGTGTCCACCGGGGTGGAAAGTACGTTCAATTCGGCCCTGCTTACCGCCTCGTCCAGCGAGACGATCTCGTCCACCAGCATTTTTGCCAGCGCTATTTTCTGGTTGACGACCGATGTATCGACGCCGAGAAAGGTGATGTTGGGATATCTTTCCCGCAGGGCAAGCGCAAACGAACCTCCGAGCAGCCCGATGCCGATGATGCTGATTACCATGATCTTTTTTAGTTTACTACCGGGACTTATTCTTTCCGTGCGAAAATACGCAGGAATAGCTTACATTACGGGTTGTTCAGTATTTCCGTCAGGAATTTCCGGAACGGCTGGGCAAACTCTTTTCGTTTCAGCGCAATTTCGACCGTGGTTTTCAGAAAGTCGAGCTTGTTGCCGATGTCGTGTCTTTTCCCTTCGATCAGGTGAGAATAGATATTCTCGCGCTTCAGGAGGAGAAGGAGCGAATCGGTCAGCTGGATCTCGTTGTTCTTGCCCTTGGGAGTCTGCCCGATCGCATGGAATATCTCGTGGGAGAGTATGTACCTGCCGGCGATCGCCAGGTTGGAGGGGGCCGATCCGGCGGCGGGCTTTTCCACGAGGGTATTCAGCTCCATGATGGAATCGCTGAGGTAGGTGCCTCCGACGATGCCATACCGGTTGACCTTGTCCGCCGGCACCTGCTCTACGGCGATCACCGATCCGCCGAACTGCTCATAGGTATCCATAAGCTGTTGTGTTACGGGGATCACGGAGTCCATGATGGTGTCTCCGAGTAAAACCGCAAAGGGCTCGTTGCCTACATGGTGACGGGCGTAGTAAATGGCGTCTCCGAGACCATTGGCTTCCTTCTGCCTGACGAAATGGATATTGGCCATGTCAGCCAGCCGTCTCATTTCCGTAAACCAGGCCTGGTCTTCTTTTTCCTCCAGCCTGGCCTCCAGCTCATAGTTGCGGTCAAAATGGTCTTCGATGGCTCTTTTCCCTTTTCCTGAAATAATGAGGATATCCTCGATACCCGAGTCTACCGCTTCCTGGACTACATACTGAATGGTCGGTATGTCGATAATGGGAAGCATCTCTTTGGGCATTGATTTGGTAGCGGGAAGGAAGCGTGTGCCCAGTCCGGCAGCGGGTATAACAGCTTTGCGTATCATAAGGTTTTTTATAATAAAAGCCGGTTCAATGTCAGACCCTGAACCGGGTAATATGGAAAGTTCGGAATTGCGAAAGACAGGCGACGGAGCGCCTGCGGATCAGCTTTCAGACAACATAAGGGCGGATGACGCGGGTATTGTATTTCCTGAGCTCGACAAAAAGCCTGTTCAGCATATCGTCATCCTTATAGGTGCCGATAATGGTACCTCCCGATCCCGCAAATTTAGCAGATGCGCCGCAATCACGGGCGGCGTTGATCAGCTGCAGGTTGGTTTCGGAAATATTATAGATCGTTCTGCGGAGGTCAAAGTTCTGGTTCATCAGCTCGTGCAGCCTCTCCGGCTTTCCCCCGGCGATCGCATCACGGCCTTCCCTGGCCAGCTCCGCAATGCTGTTCATGGTTTGGATGACATCCTGGTCACCGCGGTCGAACCTGGCTTTGACGTCGCTGTGGACCTTGCCCGATACCTTGCTGAGGTTGGTATTGTAGGCGACATATAAACGGGGGAGCGCCGCCGGGTCCAGCCTTTCATAGTGTCCGTGTGGCTGCTTTGACATAATACTTCTGTCAAAATCCATGTATACGCATCCTTCGTAGCACTGGATGACGCGGTCCTGCAGACCTGCCGCAATGCTCAGCTCCTCCGTTTCGGAAGCCATTACGATATTGGGGAGAATTTCCAGGGGGATTTCCACCTTGTAAAATTGCATCAGCGCGCGCATCAGGGCCACCAGGATGGCGCTGGATCCGGACATCCCTACCTGCCTGGGGATGGTGGAGCGATAGCGCACCGTAAAGTTCCGGTTGGGCAGGCGTATGCCTTCCGTCTCGCAATAATCCGTAAAGCGTTTGATACCTGCTTTAATGAGGGGGATCCCGCCATTGTATCCCAGCATGCTCACCGAATCGCGCAGGTGAAAAATACTGCGGAAGATGCTGGCATCCTGTTGCTGCGCTTCGATATTCAGCTCAGGGGACTCGTACAGCGACACAGATGCGCCGAAATTCCTTACGGAAATGGAGATGGTCTTGCCGAAAAAGCCGTCGGAGGGATTTCCCAACAGGCCTGCCCTGGCGTAGGCTCTGGTTTCTATGATCAAGGGACTTATAAAGGCTTAGCGAGCGGGGCCGCAGGCACCTGCTCCGTTAAAAAATAACAATTTATATGGCATAGCCGCCCATGCCCTTACCTAGGGAGCGGGCATGGTAAAAATACGCTCGTCTACCGGGATATTCATTTCGATGGACTTTACAACCGTCTTGATCGGGCCGCCCGGGAATTGTGCCGAGAATGTTTCGGTAGCCGTAGGATACACCAGCCCGTCGAAATTCTTGAACTCGCTCTGCTTGATGACGGTTTCGTTGCTGACCCCGTTCATCACAATTGCAATGACAGATTTTGTTATAAAATAAGTGTCCCGGTCAAAATAATTGGTCAGGGTCACGCTGTCGGACAGGGACATTTTCAGCCTGTAGGCGTCCGTCTCATCGGCTTCCCGTGTAATTGTA
>JBEBSO010000270.1:0-5595 GCA_040394275.1 Telluribacter sp. | reverse complement strand
TCTATGGAGTTGTCAAATCCTCCGCCCGACATCGGCTCCAGGCCGGAGCCGTCGGGGCGGCAGCGCCAGATCCTGGCGCTCTTTCCTTTCAGGTGTTTCCCTTCCTTGGTAGTAATGTCGAACCCTCTCCGTGCGTCGGTCAGGTACAGCCAGCCGTCCGGGCCCATAAACGGGCCGCCCAGGGTAGCCCCGTTGGAATGAAGGGTCCAGCCCGTCATCACAATTTCTTTCCTGTCCGACACCCCGTCACCGTCCGTGTCGGTATAGCGCGCAAGGTTAGGCGACTCGGCGACATATAAGCTTCCCTGGTAAAAAACCCCACCCTTGGGAAAAGGGATATTTTTAGCAAAAATCCGGCTTTTTTCAAACTTCCCGTCCTCGTTTTCGTCTTCCAGCAGTCGAATGTGATAAGAGGGTTCGGCAAGCATTTTCTCCGTGCCCATGATATTGGGCCCCGTAGATTCAAACACGAAAAGGCGCCCTTTTCCGTCAAAACTGGCGAACATCGGGTAAGACAGCAGGTCACTGTCCACCACACGCTCAATCGTAAATCCGTCGGGAACCTGCAGAGCAGGTACGTCAGGCACGTCTTTACCTGTAAGGCCTACAAAAAAGACCCCGGCACTTGCGAGGATCCCGATCCTTGCCAAACGGCCGGGGATGAGGCGCCTTCTTTCGCAGTTGGTTTTCAAGCTGGTTTTCAACTTCATAAACAGTAGTAATAGCAGGTAGATAAAAAGCACCCCTGTCATTTTTTCGGACAGGGGCGCCAGGGATTTATGGGTTTTGAGATAAGTTAGGGTTGATATTTGTTTCGCGTTCCGGCAGGTAGAATACAACACGGGCATCGGTCGGCTCCACCCTGAAATTAAAGTTGTCGGTACCATGCAGACCCGGATAGGCCCTGACCAGCGGCAGGTTGTTGCGGTACAGGTCCCCGGGCCGGTGACCTTCGTAGGCCAGCTCCAGCCTCCGTTCTTCCAGCACTACGTTAAGGACACTGCCCCGCCCTTTCAGATCGGCAGTCGTATAGAGCGCCGAACCGCTCAGCCCCGCACGTTTCCGAATCAGGTTCACATCATCAATGGCCAGCTGGGCCTGTCCCGTTTTGGCATAAGCCTCCGCGCGGTTGAGATACATCTCGGCCAGGCGCAGGTAGACCGGTGAGCTCAGGTTGGCGATTCCCTCCTGCCAGTTAAACTTATTGATGAAATACTGCGGCGAAGTTCCCCTGTACTGCAGCACGCCATTGATGTAGTGCGGCGTGATAAAGGCGAGCCGGGCGTCTTCCGGGTGCTCGTTGAGCAGGTCCCACAGGGCCTGCGAGGTATAATACTCTCCCCACCCCGTCGAAAGCGTCTCCGGGTCGTTATAGTACAATGAGCCCACCGCATTCTTGTCCTTGTTGTCAGCCAGGGTATGCCTGAAATTAAAAATGGTCTCGGGATTGGTCTCCGGCACCAGCGTCGGGGATTTCTTGTAGAGCTCCGTATTGGCCAGCTCGTACCGCCTGGAGTCGATCACCTTATTGGCATAGAAGATCGCTTTGGCGTTGTCTTCCATATACAGGTAGATCCGCGACAGCAGCGCTTCCGCCACTTCCTTCGACGCAAAATTGGCATTTTTAGCCTGCTTCACCAGGTCGATCGAATGCCTGAGGTCATCGACTACCTGCGCGTATACTTCCCTGACGGTATTCCGTGCCGGATATTCCTCGCTGTCGATGCCGAGCACAATCGGGACGCCCGGGTTCTCCCCTTTGTTTTGCGGGTAAGGCCTACCGAACAAACGGACGAGGTTAAAATGTGCAACGGCCCTGAGAAACAGGTTTTCGGCCTTCAGCTGATCCAGCTGATCCGATTCCCCGTCCGTGATCTTGTTAATGATCAGGTTGGAAGAATAGATCAGCTTGTAGGAGATCTCCCAGAAATCACGCGTGGGGTACATCGTGGGTATGTGCAGGTAAGAGGCCGACAGCGACGCCTGATCACCGTCGGCGCCGCTCTGGACCACGTTGTCTCCGGGCCATTCATTAAGCACCATATAGTGACGGGTATAGTCTTCCGTGACCAGCATGGCGTAGTTTCCGTAGGTCGCGATCTGGATATCCTCGGGCGTACTGAGCGATACCTCGTTGGATTTACTGTCGTAAGGCTGCAGGTCCATGTCGCAGGAGGAAAGTAAAAATGCCGCCGCGATCCATATATAGAGATATTTCATCCTGAATTTCATAATTGGTCAATTAGAAGCTTAGATTAATGCCGAACAACACCTTTTTGCTGATGGGGTACTTGATGCTTGACGTACCTCCCGACGCGCCCAGCACGACTTCCGGATCCATCCCGGAAAACTTCGTAAAAGTCAGCAGGTTGTCTGCGCTTACATAGATCCTGACGTTTTCGGAACCGATTTTCCGGGCCGCCGTCTCCGGCAGCTGGTAAGACAGATTGACGTTCCGCAGCCTCAGGTAGCTCCCGTCCTCCAGGAACCTGGAAGAAGCCTGGGTGGAATTGCGGTTGGCGCCGAAAACCGGCTTCGGATGCGTAGCCGCGTCTCCCGGCTTTTCCCAGCGGCTCCATCCGTCCGCCAGCACCATGCTGTTGTAAGTATAGTAGGCCCCGTCCGAATCAAACAGGACGCGGGACTGGTGAAAAACCTGGTTGCCGCTGACAAAGTTGAAAAAGGCAAACAAGCTCAGCCGCTTGTAGGTCAGCGTGTTGCTGATCCCGCCTGTAAAGCCAGGGGAAGCCGAGCCCACATTCTGCAGTGTGGCGCTGCTGTAAGAATTTGTAGTAGTCCGGGTTTCCTCTCCGTTGGCTCCTTTGGTCACCACCTCCCACAGCGGGTCCCCGTTGGCCGGGTCGACGCCGGCCCATTTGCGCATGTTCCAGGTATACAGGTCATGGCCTTCGCTGATGAGAAAGTTCCCCGAGCGGATGTCTTTACCCTGATCCAGCCCCAGGACCCTATTCCGGTTGAAAGCGAGGTTAAAGTTGGTTTCCCAATGCAGCTTCCCGTTCAGGTTGACGCTTGTGAGGTTAAACTCCAGCCCCCTGTTGCGGATGGACCCGATGTTGCGGATCACAGACCCGAAGCCGCTGGTGTAAGGCAGCTCGACATTGAGCAGCAGCCCGTCGGTGGTTTTATCGTAGGCGTCCACATTGAGCAGCACCCTGTTTTTCAGGCTGATGTCTACGCCGATGTTGAAAGTTTTGGCCTTTTCCCAGGTAAGGTTCCGGTTGTCCATCTGGCTGGGAAATGCACCCGAATTGCCTGCATATTGAGTGGCAAAGCTATACAGGCCCAGGGCCTGGTAATTGCCTATTTCGGCATTGCCGGTCACTCCGTAGCTCACCCGCAGCTTCAGCAGGTCAAAGGTAGAATTTGCCTTCAGGAATTCCTCGTTGCTGAGTATCCAGGAAGCGCCCAGCGTATAGAAATTGCCGGAACGGTTGTTGGCGCCAAAACGGGAAGACGATTCATTGATGTAGGAGCCCACTGCAAAATAGCGGTTGTCGTAGCTGTAGTCGAGCTGGATCAACCCTTTCCGGAAAGCGTTTTCATTGATGGCCCCGGTGCCTGACAGGATACGGGATGCCGTGCTCATGACGTGCAGGCCGGGCGCCAGTCCTTCGCCGGTGGTCGAATTGGTGCTGATCTTGTTGGATTCCGCTTCGCCCACCGCCAACGCGCTCAACTCGTGCCTTCCGAAAGTACGGCTGTAACGCAGCCTGTTGGACGATATAAGGGACTGGCTGTCGGTGAAGCCGTTGGTCAGCCTGCCGAGGCCTTTGCCGGCTTTTGACCGGATGTCGTTATAAACTTCGCTCCGGACGTTGGAATAGCTCACCCGGTTATAGGTGGAAAAAACGAGGTCGGGAAGGATCGTATAGTCGAGGTTCAGGTCTCCGTCCACCCCGGTGCCATTGGCCTGGTTGATGTTGTATTGCCAGCCATGCAGGAAGTTCTCCTGCTCTCTGCCGTACCAACCGCCTTCCGTACCTTTATTGACGGATCCGTCCGCGTTGTAGGGATTGTCAAAAGGCATGTTGTTGTATGCCCCGTACAGCGCGCCGTCGAGCCCGGCGGGATCATATTCCTGCCTGTTGAGCCTCGTGTTGAGCTTTACATTCAGCTTCAGCTTTTCATTGATTGCGTGCGTCACATTGGCCCGGAAGTTATACCTTTTCGTGCCGTTGTGCCGGAGCGTGCCCTGCTCATTATAATAGTTGCCGGAAGCATAAAACTTGGTCTTCTCGGTTCCGCCCGTCAGCGACAGCACGTAGTTCTGGGTGGCGGCAGTCCTGAAGGCGAGATCCTGCCAGTTGGTATTCACCGACAGCACCCCGGGAGATATCTCATTGTCAAAGCGGTCGGCCGGGTAAAAGCTCTTTTCATAGTCATAGAGCTGCCGGGCGTCCATTACCCGGAAATTGCCCGTGGTCGGGTTGTTGAAGCCTGCCGACGCGTTGAAGTCGATGCGCGTTTTGCCGGATTTGCCCGATTTCGTCGTGATGATAATGACCCCGTTGGCCGCCCGCGAGCCGTACAAACCGGTGGCTGCAGCATCCTTCAGGATCGTCACCGATTCGACATCGTTGGGATTGGCATTGCCCCCGATGATCCCGTCTACCACAAACAGCGGACCCGAACCCGCAGTGATGGAGCTGGAGCCCCGGATGACGATATTGGGCGATGCAGTAGGATCGCCCGAAGCATTGGATACGATTACCCCCGGCGCTTTCCCCTGCAGCAGGCTGGTTACGTTGTTAGACGTCACGTCGTTCAGCTGCTTGCCGGTGACGACCGATACCGAGCTGGACAGCTGCGACATCTGTTTGGCCGAATAACCCACGACAACGACTTCATTCAACGCCTTGATATCAGCAGTCAGCTGTACATTCAGCGTGGTAGCGCTGCCTACCGCTACTTCCTTGCTTTCATAGCCGACGAAGCTGAACACCAGCACGGCCCGGGTGTCCGGCACAACGATCACATAGTTCCCGTCGATACCGCTGGTCGTGCCCTGGGTGGTGCCTTTCAACACGATATTCACGCCAGGCAAAGCTTCCCCTTTCTCATCGGTCACTTTGCCCCTCACCTCCGTAGCCGGCCTGTATTGCGCCGGGATCCTGAGCGCACTTAAGCCGGGCATCCGGACCGGCGATTCCACCTGAGGCAAGGCCGTCCGGACCTTCGGCTTAATGATAATGGCCTTGTCTATGATGGTATAGGAAAGCGGCTGGTCTTTGAAAAGCTCTTCCAGCGTCTTCTCCAGCGAGACCCTCTTCAGCTTCAGCGTGACGCGGTTGCTCCTGGCAAGCAGGTCGGTCTGCAGCCAGAAATAGTACCCGCTTTGCTTCTCTATCTTGTTCAGTACATTTTCGAGGGACGCATTCTTCTCAGACAGCGAAATCTGCTGACTATAGCCCGAAGCATATATGTTCAGGCAGGAAGCAAGAAACAACAGCGTAGCAAAATTGATTCGCATGATGATCTTTTGTTTTGCGTGACTTACCCCGGGCGTGCCCGCATCTATTCTCCTGAATACCTGCGAAAAACGCCTCCCGCTACCGTTAGGCAGATTAATTGAAA
>JBEBSO010000269.1:0-5596 GCA_040394275.1 Telluribacter sp. | reverse complement strand
AAAAAGGGGGGCGGCATCAGGAAGGAGGTTTTCGAAGTAATGGACTGGATCAACCTGATGGCGTATGACGATGACTACGGAAAGGATTATCTCGCGGCCCATTCGCCGTATTCGCTTGCCGTGGAAAGCCTGGATTACTGGGTAAAGCAAAGGGGGCTTCCCGCACGGAAGGCGGTACTCGGCCTGCCCTTCTATTCCAAAAAAGGCTTCGGTCAGTATGGTCCCGCTTACCGGGACCTGGTCAGAGACGGCGCCGGCGCTTATGATGATTACTACAAGGGGGCATTTTATAACGGGATAAATACCATAGAGGCCAAAACAAGGATGGCGCGTAACCGGGGCTGCGGCGGCGTGATGGTCTGGGAAATCGGCCTCGATACCAGAGATGAGACCTCCCTGCTGAAAGCCATAGACCGTGCACGGCTCAGCCCGTAAATTCCCTGTTTCTGCAAAAATTGTCAGGTTCGTTTACGTAATTTTTAAGCACAATATGACTACGGTCATGTATTTATTTGTAAATTGGGTTCATCTTTAATGCCGCTTTACGGAAAGGCAGGCGGTTTTTCCTCTTTTTGGAAATACGCGCCGGGGTGCCGGGATCGGTTTTGAACGGACAAAGAACAGAAGATACTTATGATGGATGCCAGGACTTACGAAGATCTGATTACGTCAAGCAAAATGTATGAGATGGTTACCGAGCGGTTGCAGGGTACGGAAACGAGGCAGGTCCCGCGCAACATCGAGCTCAACCATGAGCTGATAGAGCAGATCCTTGATCTTTACAACAACGATGGGGAGAGCGATATTTTTTCGCAGAAGCTTCGCCGGTTTTCCCTGGAGGAGATCGTCAATTATATCCAGGCGTCACACCGGTATTATCTCACGAAAAAAGTGCCTGAGCTGGAGCAATCGCTGCTCCATATTTTCAGTAAATACGGGCAGACGCACCAGTTGCTGGCCAGCCTTGCGATGTTTTTCAACGAGTACAAGAACAAGCTCGTTCACCACTTCAAAATGGAGGAGCTGCATGTCCTGCCCTATGTGAAGCGGTTGATGCAGGCTTCGGAAGGACTCCTGAGCGAGAAGGAAAAAGGTGAGCTTCTGTCGGGCAACTCGATAGCCGCCTTCAGCGACAACCATGACGAGGTGGAGGATGAGCTCAAGGAGGTGAGCCGGATCATCAGGCAGTATTCGGGCGCTGAGCCGACCCCGCTGCCCTACCGGATTTTTATGAACCAGGTAGAGCTTTTCGAGCT
Organism: Telluribacter sp.; assembly: GCA_040394275.1. Lineage (GTDB taxonomy): Bacteria > Bacteroidota > Bacteroidia > Cytophagales > Spirosomataceae > JBEBSO01. Next base: position 4,340 of record JBEBSO010000269.1, on the reverse strand, counting down.
GGATCTCCGCAAGCACGCGATCATCGAAGACCATGTGCTGGTCCCGATGGTGGCCGAGCTGGAGAGGGAGCTGAAGCAGCAGGTATAACAGGGATGGCCGGGCTATTCGGCGGCTTCCTTGTAAATTCCGAATTCGCTGATGGCTACTCCTGCGGCTGATTTGGTAATCCGGAGCCTGACCCTCTGCCTGGTCTGCGGCTGATCGAGACGGACGATCCTTCTCGCCCCGATGCCGGTTCCCCTATAAATTTCTTTCCATTGTCCCTCTCCTTCCTCCACATCGATGGCGAAGGCGTCAATCCGCTGACCAAACCTGATATTTTCCCGGATATCGATGATGTCGAATGTCCTGGGCTGGTTCAGATCGATCACCAGGTCCGGTGTTTTGAAGTCGTCGTCGGTAGCCCAATAGGTATTTCTCTTCCCGTCTACCAGGTTCTTGGCGCCGTATATCGAGTTGTACCCGCGCACGTTGGACGCCCTTACGTTGGCTGTGCGCACCATATTTACTTCAAAGGTTTTCCGGATTTTTTTACCGAAAGCCGCCAGGGACGCCACGTCGGCCTCGTGGAGAAGGCCCCGCCTGTCGGGCGCCAGGCCCAGGTCCAGCGCAGCTCCCCTGCCGACGCTTTCCAGGTACAGGTCGAACAGCTGCCCGGGTGTTTTTACCCGCGAATCTTCCTCCGGGTGATAGAACCATCCCGGGCGCAGGGGCACGTCGCATTCCGCCGGCATCCAGTACCTGCCGTCACGGTGGCCTGACGGGCTTTCCGGGTAGTTGGCCTGTCCCGGCACCGCGGCATGCGCGCCTTTGGGCGGTTTGGGCGTAAAGGTGGCCCAGTGCGGATCTCCCGCAATCCCTTTTTCATTGCCCACCCAGCGGACATCCGGTCCGACATCGCTGAAAATGTTGGCAGTGGGCTGCAGCTTCCGGGTCAGGTTGGTCCAGGTCGAATCCCATTGGTAATAGACGGCATTGTCGATGGAACGTTTTTCCCGTGCTCCGCCGTAATAGCCGTCCCCGCCGTTGGCCCCGTCATGCCACGACATAAAAAGCGGGCCGTAGTTGGTATAGAGCTCGCGAAGCTGCTCCTGGTAAATCTTCAGGTAGGCGTCCGTTCCGTAAGCGGCGTTGTTCCGGTCCCAGGGAGAGCAGTATACCCCGAACTGGAGCCCCAGCTTCCGGGCAGCCTGCTCAAATTCTCTGACCATATCCCCCTGTCCGTTCCGGAAAGGGCTTTTGCTTATATTATAGTCAGTGGTTTTGGTGGGCCATAGGCAGAACCCGTCGTGGTGTTTTGCCACCAGTATGATCCCTTTCAATCCGCCCGCCCTGGCGGCGGAGACAATCTGCCCGGCATCAAAATCTGTCGGGTTAAACAGCGCGGGATCCGCATCTCCGAAGCCCCATTCTTTGTTTTCGTAAGTCGTGGGGGTAAAATGAACCAGGCCGTACATTTCCAGGTCATGCCACTGGAGCTGGCGTTCTGACGGGATCGGTCCGTAAGGTTTTGGCGGTACCTGCGCGAATACAAACGTTTGCCAGAACACCAAAATCAGAATACGGTATGCGCTCATGGTAGTAGGGTAAGTGTTTGATGCTGAAACTCTTGTAAAAATAGCAAAAAAATGCCGGCATGAAAGTACATCTTACTGAATCATGAAAACCCGGGCGGGCTGCGCGGCGCCGGGCCCGGAGGACGGCGATTTTCATGCCAACGGGTTTTTAAGGCAGAAGAAGTCAGGCGAAATAGCTGTCTGCCTGGTATATTTTCCCTTTTTCTTTTTGATGCGTAATGGTATAGGCAAACCCGGGCTGAACCGAAAATGCCCCTGTTTCCCCGTTTTTGGTGATGGCGATAAAACCCACCTGGAAGGATTTTGCTCTTTCCGGATCCCGTTTTACAATCCGTTCCACCGCCTTCCTGCAGGCCTCGTAGGGGCTCATCCCGTTGCGCATGAGCTCGACGACCAGGTGTGTGCCGCAGATCCTGATCACTTCCTCTCCCTGTCCCGACGAGGTGGCGGCGCCGACTTCGTTGTCCACAAACAGGCCGGCCCCGATGATCGGCGAATCACCGACGCGTCCACGCATCTTGAAGCCCATCCCGCTGGTGGTGCACATCCCGGAAAGGTTACCGGTGGCATCCAGCGCGATGGTGCCCATGGTGTCATGGTTGAAGCTGCCGTCTTCCAGCCTGGCCGGGGCAAACGGGCCATGACCCCTGCCTTCCGCCGGTTGGTTCTCGATGTTGATGACAGGCTTGTATTCCGCCTTCTTCAGCCATTGCCTGTAGCTTTTTTCCGCACTTTTGGACAGCCTTGCCGGTTCAAGCCGGAAGCCGTTTGCCAGGGCGAACTGCTGTGCTCCTTCGCCCGCGAGCATGACATGGGGTGTCATTTCCATGATTTTCCGGGCGACGGAGATGGGATGTTTGATTCTTTCGAGAAAAGCGACGGAGCCGCAGTTGGCTTTTTCGTCCATGATGCAGGCATCCAGGGTGACCCGCCCGTCCCGGTCCGGGTTCCCGCCCAGTCCCACGCAGCAGTTGATGTCATTTTCGATGGCAATGGCCGCCTGTTCCACGGCATCCAACGCCCGTCCTCCCTTTTCCAGGACAGGCCAGGCGCCGCTGTTGGCGATGCGTCCGCTGTCCCAGGTAGAAACCACGAGCGGCTTGTTCCCGGCCGGAGCGCGGAGCAGGCCTGCCAGTCCCCGGAGGGGGAGCGCCAGGGTGGCGAGGCTTAGGAATTTACGTCGGGTGGAGATCATTTCAGCTGTTGGTTAGTCGGTGAATGGGAAGTTTCGGACGTCAGCGCCTCCTTCAGCCGGAATACCCGGGCGGGAACCGGGTACAGTCCCCGGTGGATAAAGCTGCCGAACCGGGCATTTTCAAACCACGACGGAGTTTTCCGCCGGTCCGGCGAACTCCATGCCGCTTCATATTGTTGTTGACCAGAGACCTGGTATACCGTAAGGCCCGCTAAAAGGACAGGAAAATACTTCATGTGTTATTTTCTCATTTAACCGCTGACGTCACATGAAATGAGCATAAGCGAATGCGCAGTTAACTTTTCGAACGCCGGAGCTCTTTAAATTTTGTGCCGTATGCCGTTGTGCTATTTCATGTTGATTTTTTAAATGTACCGGCAGCTTATTAAATTTTCTTTATAAAAGAAGGTTATTAAATGTAAATTGTGAAAAATATTTGAACTTTTATGAACCGGGCAAATATTTTTTCACTGCCCGGGACAGCATCCCGTTCGCAGTTTTCCTGATGTTTGATTTTTTAGCAGCACTCCATTGAAAGAAAATACGGCCGGCAGTCCTTATGCGGCGCTCCGTTACACGGATTTTCGCTTATTTATATCCAATTCTTTCCTGTTTACTGCGACGATCCTGGTGCAGGAGGTGATTGTCGGCTATGAGCTTTACCGGCTGACGCACGACCCGCTTTACCTCGGCCTGATCGGGCTGGCGGAGGTGGTCCCGTTCGTGCTGACATCCCTGTTCGGCGGCTACATTGCCGACCAGAAAAACAAGACCACCATCCTCCGGGTGAGCCTGCTGGTCATTATCCTGGGATCGGTGATTCTCTATATTCTCTTCCGGCCGGAAGTATTCTATGCGCTGCCCTTGTCCAGGGTGCTCCTGGCGATCTATGGCGTGTTTTTCCTGATCGGCTGCGCCAAAGGCTTCTATTCACCGGCGTCGGGCTCGCTGAAGCCGTTCCTGGTACCGAGGGAGATTTATTTTAACTCTTCTACCTGGAGCAGCTCTTTCTGGCAGGCGGGAGCGATTACCGGGCCTGCGATTGCGGGCTTCCTGTATTCCTGGGTGGGGCTGGACAATTCCCTCCTGTTCGTGATCGGGAGCTTTGTGGTGTGCTACGTGCTGATCGCTCTTATCAAGACGCGCCCGGCGTTTGTCAGGACCACGGCTTCGCTGATAGAAAGCCTTAAGGAGGGATTCACGTTTGTCTTCCGGACGAAGATCGTGCTGTATGCCATCTCCCTGGATCTCTTCTCGGTATTGTTCGGCGGTGTGATCGCCATCCTGCCGGTTTTTGCGGAAGACATCCTGCGGGTGGGGCCGGAAGGGCTCGGTATGCTGCGCGCGGCTCCCTCCGTGGGATCGCTGCTGACCATGTTTGTCATGGCCTATTATCCCCCGACGCACAATGCATGGCGGAACATGCTGGTGGCGGTCGCGGGCTTCGGCGTGTTTACGATCCTGTTTTCTCTTTCCACCCACTTTCTGTTCTCCTGCTTTGCGCTTTTCATGACCGGGGCCTGCGACAGCGTAAGCGTGATTGTCCGGCAGACGATCCTCCAGCTGT
>JBEBSO010000268.1:0-5619 GCA_040394275.1 Telluribacter sp. | reverse complement strand
GTAAAACCGGAAAAAATCATATTCAGAGACCACGTATCCTTTCCGGTAAAAGCGTTGAAAGCAAAACAGCGCAAACGCCTGTATCCCAAACCCTACTACCGTATCAAAGACGGTTGTGCCGTACCCGTATATGGAAACTATGTAAAAGACTTATTCAGGCTCAGACTACAAACCTTTTTAAAGCAAGAGGAATTCATGAACATGCCGCAGCAACAGTTGTGAAGAAGATCGTAATTCCTTACCGGGATCCTGTTGCTGCCTGTGCGGACGATCCTGGTCGGATCAATCCTATTCGGCCTTGATCCACGCTTCGTTAAACGCCGCATGGACGATCGATTTGTGCCCTCCCTTCTGCTCCTTGTTCAGGAAATAGCTATACGAAACATGTATTTCCCCGTTAGCGCCCTCTATGATGGCCGGGTAGTGAAACGACGAACCTGTTTCACCCGATTCTATTACTTTGTTCCATTTCCAGGTTTTGCCGTCATCTTCCGATAGAGAAACTGTGAGGATGTGCCGGCCGGATTCCAGATGATTGTTGATAAGCGCCCATTTGCCATTTTTCAAGGTCACCACGTCGGCCGCCGTGCCTGAATTCAGTATATCTGAATCTTCGGGCCGGCTCCAGGTCATTCCTTCATCGGCAGAGCGGCTCACCATCAAACGCTTCGGAGGAGGTCCGTTATCCCGCATATACGCGACCAGGACACCGTCCGAAGTCCTGGCAATAGAAGGCTGTATATTCCCGGAGCCTACCAGCGGATTGCTGAACTTCCAGTTTTTGCCCCAGTCGTCGGTAATGGCCATCAGTGAAAAGCTGAACCCATCCGAATACAGGGGAAGGATCATCCTTCCTTTTGGGCTTACATATGGTTTGGCGCGCGTCTGCCAGCCCATACGTCTGAAATAAGGGTAGCCGAGCTCCGCGTCCTTTTCCTTCCCGTTCCCGTCCGGCAGTCGCCCCGGCCGCATCATGTCATTTCCTCTGGCTTTCTCCAGCAGCTCCGCGGCCCGTACCCTGTATTTCGCGGTATCTGCCGGGTGCTCGACGGCTGCCTGCTTCAGCAGCTGCTCCAGCTGATCCGAAACGGACTTCACAAAGGAATCGCCGGGCAATACGCCCCGCTCGGTTTTGTCACCGGCTTTGACCAGCAAATTTTCCTGCCAGTTCCATTTCGGCGCACCTTCCATACCGGTATACTGATCACTGATCCGGTAGCTGATCAACGATGTTTCCCACTGATTGGCGATCACGGTATACCATATCAGCCACAGGCGTTTCTTCCCGTCAATAAAAAGGACCGGGTTTATGTCCGGGAATTCCTTCACATCCGCCAGCACAAACGGCTTACTCCATCCGGCGCTGTTCCTCTTTTTGCGCGCGCCCATGATCCGGACGTCGTCCGCCCATCTTTCGCCGCTTCCCTGGAACCAGGCTGTCAGCAGGCTTCCGTCGGGAAGCTCGACGAGCGTGGAGCCGTGCACATGCGCTCCCTGCAACGGGAAAATAAACTCTTTCTGAAGGAAAGCCTGCCGGGTCGTACCGGCCGCGCGCGACTGCTGCCCGGCCGCGGTGAAGGTTACAGTCTCGAGGAGACAGAGAAAAATTCCCCAATAAAATGTTCTGTGAAGGGTCATGCCTGTCGGATTGTATACTATTTTGATACGCCGAATGCAGGATTACGGGCCACTGTAAAAATCCGCCCGGTCTGCAACAGGCCACAATTTAGCAGGAATATATCATCATCCTGCTCCGGCCTCCAAAAAACTTCCGGGCAGGCGAAGACGGTATTTGCCGGATGTAAAACGCGGAGAATGACAAAGATCAGCCTCCCTTTCGTTAAACTATTGGAAAAATAATAATAAGTTCGCCGGGAGGAAAATCCGGGCTTATCACAAACGCAAAATACTAGAAAATGGGAAAGATCGCGCTTGCTGTTTTTATAGCAGGGATCTTCGCCGCCTGCACCACAAGCAGGCCGGGAAGCATTCCGAACGATCAGCTTTACGCAAACAATGAGCCTTCGATCGTAAAATCTCTGTTTGACGACAAAAGCGCAACCATTTCGGAGGAAAACATCCACAGGATACTGGATGGGAGCTATCGCCTGCCCGACAGCCTGAGAGTGGCATTTGTCAGGCTGGAAAGTACGCAAAGCCAGAAGAGATATTACGGGTATGACGAACAGCAGCTGAAGTCCCGGCAGCAATACCTGGATTTGTTCTCCGGGAAATTTAAAAATTCCCCGCGGGTAAAAAGCATCTCGGTCCTGCCCGATCTCCTGGTTTCCAATACGCCGACCTTCACCAACATAAGGGAAGCTGCCGTACGGACACAGTCCGATATGGTGGTGATCTACACGATCCACAGCGATATTTATTCGCAATACAATCTATTTTCAAAAACAAATATCAAAGCATTCGCGACGACCCAGCTGATTCTTTTGGACGTAAGAACAGGGTTGGTCCCGTTTACGACGATTGTCACGAAGGACTTTCTGGACAAAAAGAACGGAAGCGATCTCAATGAAACCGAAGCCGCTGCCCGGATCAAAAACCAGGCGGTGCTTTTTACCATAGACGAAATCGGTCAACAGGTCACAAATTTCCTGGGCAGGGGGAAATAGCGCTTCTCCCCCGGAAGGTCCACCCCTCCCTCCTTACTTCACAACGTACTTGTAAGTGGCGGTAGACGGCTCCTCGCCTGAGCTGTACACTTCCTTATGGGTAAGCGGATAGCCGGCGGCATCATAGGTATAAGTGTAGGTGGTTGTATAGGTGGCTGCACCGTAAGTCGTGGCAGCTGCATCCACCGCATTTTCGCTGACAAAGCCCGTCTCAAGTATATACATCTCCGAGTAAGGATATATACTCTCCGGATTTCTGGAGGCCAGGCGCGTATAATCTACCTGGATATACAGGTCTCCCTTACTGGTATACTGCTTATATACGGCAATATTTTTTTTGTCGGGTGTGTAATAGAAAACCGTCTTGCTGCCGGCCACACCTGCAGCACTATACGAAACGCGCTCGTAATGATCACCGGCATACAAAAAGCCGTAGTAAGAGGACAAGGCGCCTGCCGCATTGAAATAGGATATTTTGGCTAAACGGCCCGAGGCATCGTATTCATACGTGTTGTATCCCGCGGCAGCGCCGTCTTTATTCTTCTTATCCGCACGGGTTATTTTCCCGGCGGCATCGGCTGTGTAGGAATAAGTGACGGGTGTATTGGTAAATTCGGTGTTATTGTACACACTCCCGGAAAGCTTGTTGCCGGCGTCAAACGAATAAGCTTCGGCAATGGTGTTCGTGCCGTTCGTTATTTCCCATTGGGACATCAACACGGTGGTGGCTGCCGGGACATCCTTGTCTTTTTTGCAGGAGGCAAGGGCCAGGACGACCCAAAGGATAAAAAACAAATGCTTCATAGTATGATATAAGTATTTCAATGACGAATCCTTTCCCTGTAAAAATAGCTGCCTGTCGGTACTACATCAAAAACATACCCGGTGAACGGCGTTCTGAAACCGACGAACGGAAACCAGCGATAAATCTCAGAAAAAAATCATTTTTCGTAAAATATTTTTTCTTCCCGGTTGTCTGTATAAATAAGCGCGCTTTCCAGCTATACCCCCGGGGCTGAGATGATGAACTTCAAAACTCTAAAACTCTTTTTAACTCTTTAAACTTTATACAAATGCAACCAAGAGGAGGAAAAATAGCTTTAATGGGCATAGCAGCTTTGGCTGCTGCAAGCGCCGTAACCATGTTGTTGTGGAACCTACTGATACCGGATATTTTCGGCCTGGCAGTCATTAATTTCTGGCAGGCCCTGGGCCTGTTCCTGCTGAGCCGCCTCCTGTTCGGGCGTCTCGGGTTCGGCGGACACGGGATGATGCGCTACGGCAGGGGAAATCCCCTCCACGACAAGTGGATGAAAATGACACCGGAACAACGGGAAGAATTTATCAAAAAAAGACGAAAATTCGGTTTTGGACCTCCATTTGGAATGGGACGTTTTGATACGGAAGAACATGAAGCACAAGGCGACGGCAACAAATGAGCAAACCGAAAATATAAGTATCGGGCGACTTGTCAAAACGTATCAGCCCGGCCTGAAATCATTCATCCGGAAACGGGTAGCCAGCCGCGAGGATGCGGAAGACATCCTGCAGGATGTCTTTTACCAGCTGATCAAAACCATTGAAAATAACATCAGCCCGATAGAGCAGGTCGGTGCGTGGCTGTACCGCGTCGCCAGGAATACCATCCTCAACAAGCATAAGAAGAAGCACGAAGAGGAGTGGCCGGCTTCGCGGTATGACGAAGAGGAGAACGTGCTGGAGGAATTTTCGGAGATCCTCTTTAACCAGGACCACCAGACTCCCGAAACCGAATATGTGCGTTCACTGGTCTGGAAGGAGCTGGAAGCCGCCCTGTCGGAACTGCCGCGGGAACAAAGAGAGGCTTTTGAGCTGACAGAATTAGACGGGCTGCCGGTAAAGGAGGTCGCCGAAATCTCGGGCGTTCCCGTCAACACGCTGCTGTCGCGTAAGCATTATGCCATGAAACACCTCCGTAAGCGACTGTACGGGCTGTACAGCGACATCATGAATTATTAAACCCGTACGGGACGCTATTCATTACAACGGTCGGCATTGCGGCGGTCGCCCGGTGCTTTGTCGTGCTGAGCCTGTCGAGTGTGTCGTGCTGAGCCTGTCGAAGCACCGTCCTCAACGCCTCTACACCCACCCTTCGACTGGCTCAGGGTGACAGCGGTGCGGTAAAGCGGCTCAGGGTGACAGCAGCGCAGTAAAGCGGACGCGGGGTAATAACAGTAACGCCCGGTACTTTGTCGCGCTGAGCCTGTCGAATATGTCGTGCTGAGCTTGTCAAATGTGTCGTGCTGAGCTTGTCGAAGCACCGTCCCCCTGCACCCACCCTTCGACTGGCTCAGGGTGACAGCGGTGCGGTAAAGCGGACGCGGGGACAGTGGTGCGGTAAAGCGGACGCGGGGTAATAACAGTAACGCCCGGTACTTTGTCGTGCTGAGCTCGTCGAGTGTGTCGTGCTGAGCCAGTCGAAGCACCGGTGCCCCTGCACCCACCCTTCGACTGGCTCAGGGTGACAGTGGTGCGGTAAGGCGGTCAGGGTGACAGCTCAGAATCGAGAGTAATTGAAGGTTTTGACAGCGCCGGCAATCGTTCCCATTCATTATTGATTATAGCTTCCTTCTTCTTCCTACTCCAGCCTTTCACCTGCTTTTCAAACGCAATGGCCTTATTTATTTGTACAAATGCTTCGCAAAACACCAATTCTACTGGTCGCCGCCAGAAGGTATAGCAGCCATAATTCATTCCACTACTGTGTTCTTCCAACCTTCTCTCAACATTATTAGTTACTCCCGTGTAATAGGAGCCATCGGAACATTTCAGAATATAGACGTAATATCGTTTCATGTGTGTATGTGTTATAATTAACTTTCAATAACTACCTTGTACTGAGCTCGTCGAGTGTGTCGTGCTGAACCTGTCGAATGTGTCGTGCTGAGCCAGTCGAAGCACCGGTGCCTTTACACCCACCCTTCACCCTTCGACTGGCTCAGGGTGACGGCAG
>JBEBSO010000267.1:0-5623 GCA_040394275.1 Telluribacter sp. | reverse complement strand
TTTTGTGCCGCTGGCGCCCCCTTACGTGGGGATGTACGTCTGCGGTCCCACCGTTTACAGCGCGGTGCACCTCGGGAATGTCCGGACTTTCCTGACTTTCGATATATTGTACCGGTATCTCAGGCATATCGGCTATACCGTCAGGTATGTAAGAAACATTACGGATGTAGGCCACCTGGTGGGCGACGGCGAGGAAGGGGAGGACAAGATCGGGCGAATGGCCAAGCTGGAAAAGCTGGAGCCGATGGAGATCGTGCAGCGCTACATGAATGATTTCCACGAGGTAATGAAAACCTTCAATGCCCTGCCGCCCAGCATCGAGCCCCAGGCGACGGGACACCTGATTGAGCAGATCGAGGCGATCGGGAAGCTCATCGAAAAGGGACTTGCCTACGAGTCGGAAGGATCGGTCTATTTTGATATCGAAAAATACAATGCGGAAGGACACCGCTACGGGGAGCTTTCCGGGAGGGTGCTGGCCGACCTGCTGAATGAGACCAGGGAGCTGGACGGGCAGGCGGAGAAAAACAACCCCCTTGATTTTGCCCTATGGAAAAAAGCACCGCCGCAGCACATCATGCAATGGAATTCGCCCTGGAGCAGGGGATTTCCCGGCTGGCACCTGGAATGTACGTGCATGAGCGCCAAATACCTCGGCAAGCAGTTCGATATTCACGGCGGTGGGATGGATCTCCAGTTTCCGCACCATGAATGTGAAATCGCCCAGGGTACTGCGCTCACCGGAGTAGCCCCGGTCCGTTACTGGCTGCATACCAACATGCTGACCGTCAACGGGAAAAAGATGTCAAAATCGTTGAACAATTCTTTTCTTCCCCACGAGCTGTTCAGCGGCAGCCACAGCCTGCTGAACCAGGCATACAGCCCGATGACCGTCCGTTTTTTCATGCTGCAGAGCCAGTACCGGAGTACGCTTGATTTTTCCAACGACGCCTTGCTGGCTGCGCAGAAAGGATACCACCGGCTGGTCAACGGCTTCAGGGTGCTGCAGGGACTGGAGTATGCGGAAGAAGACGGCGTTGCGGGAGATGCCAAAAAGAAGGAAGATATCGAAAAAGCTGTCCAGGGTTTCTACGAGGCCATGAACGACGATCTCAATACTGCCGTTGCCATTGCCCATTTGTACACCCTCCTGAAATACGTCAATATGCTTTATCTCAACCAGCTGAAGCCTGCGGCTCTGGGAAATGAGACTTTTTCTTTGCTGAAAGATAAATTTAATGTATTTTTCAGTGAAATACTCGGATTGCAGGAAGAAAAGTCGGAAAGCGATGCGATTCTATCGGGTATGCTGTCGCTGTACAGGGAGTTTAAGGAAGCGAAGCAATACGATAAGGTGGATGAGATCCGTGCCTACTTCAAACAGCAGGGACTGACCATCCGCGACATGAAGCACCGCATCGACTGGGCTTACGAGGAGTAGCCGTCCGCTGTTCAGGTTATGTGTCCGGGTACACCGGTTTAATCGCGCCGACGGTCGTTATGGAATCCTTTATTGAATACTTCAGCCGCATTCCTTCTTCACACCGAAGCCTCCTCCTTATCGGCGGCATCGTGTTTTTCTGGATGCTGGAGGGTGTGGTGCCGCTGTTCCGCTTTCGTTACAACAAATGGCGGCATGCAGGACTGAACGTCGTATTTACGCTGACCACCATCCTGGTCAATTTTGCAATGGCTTTTTTGCTGGTTGGGGCGAGCGATTGGGCCGTCACCCGTGGCATCGGGGTGCTGCAGTGGCTCGACCTGCCTTTGTGGGCCGATATCCTGGTCGGGCTGATGCTTATGGACCTGGTCGGGGCGTGGCTGGCGCACTTTACAGAGCACAAGGTGGTGTGGATGTGGAAGTTTCACCTGGTCCATCATACCGATACCTTTGTCGATACCACTACCGCCAACCGTCATCATCCCGGTGAGAGCGTCATCCGGTTCGTATTTACCCTGGCAGCGGTGGTGATAACGGGTGCCCCGCTGTGGGTGATTTTTCTCTACCAGTCGCTTTCGGTCCTGCTCTCCCAGTTTAACCACGCAAACATCACCCTGCCTCCTTTCTGGGACCGGCTGATCGGCGCTGTGATCGTGACGCCAGACATGCATCATGTGCACCATCACCATGTGCAGCCCTATACCGATACCAACTACGGTAATATATTTTCACTGTGGGACCGGATTTTCGGTACCTATGCGAAGCTGGACGCCGGTTCCCTGGTGTACGGCATCGATACCCACCCGGCGGCGGAAGAAAATGCTGCGCTGGGCAACCTGGTGAAGATCCCTTTCCAGAAATACCGTCCGCCGGCGGGGGCGAAATTTGCCGGTCCGGCTGCGAAGCCGGGGCCGGCCGAAACGGGTCGTTGAGCACGGCGGCCTATTCGTCGGCGTATCTTTTCAGTATCGGCTCGTAGGAGTCCACCCTGCGGTCGCGGAGGAAGGGCCAGATGGTGCGGTAATAGCCGATCTTCTGCAGGTCCACTTCCTGGACGTGCACAATTTCCCGGTCATGCGGAGCCAGGTACAGCAGGCGGCCGTGCGGGTTGGCGACGAACGATCCGCCCCAGAACTGCTGTCCTGCTTCTTCTCCGACCCGGTTGACCGCCACCACGTATACCCCGTTGGCCACTGCGTGCGCCCGTTGTATCGTCTGCCAGGCTTCGTATTGCTCCCGGTTGATTTCCGGGTCGGTTTCGCTTATGTCCCAGCCGATGGCCGTAGGATAAAACAGGATATCGGCCCCTTTCAGGGCGGTGATCCTGGCGGCTTCCGGGTACCATTGGTCCCAGCAGATCAGCACGCCGATTTTGGCATACCTGGTTTCGAATATGCGGTAGCCGTCGCGGTCCGGGGCGCGGTAGCCCGGGGCGGCGTCGCCGGGGGTAAAGTAGAATTTTTCGTAGTACCCGGGGTCGTCAGGGATGTGCATCTTCCGGTATTTGCCGAGGTAAGTGCCGTCGGCATCCAGCACTGCCGTGGTGTTGTGGTAGAGGCCGTGCGCCCGCTTCTCGAAAAGAGAGGCGATGATGACGACGCCGAGCTCACCGGCCAGCGCGCCGAGGCGGTCCGTAGTCGGCCCGGGGACGGCTTCCGCCAGCTGAAAATTGGCATGATCCTCGACATCGCAAAAATAAAGGGACCTGAAAAGCTCCTGCAGGCAGACAATCTGGGCGCCCGATGCAGCTGCTTCCCTGATCTTTTCTATTGTTTTATCAAAATTGGCCGCTACGTCTTCCGTGCAGCTCATCTGGACAATTCCTATGTTAACCGGTTTTGACATTTCTATCTGGATTTACCTGTAAAGTATTGTAGGGCGCTTTGCGCGATCAGCTTCGTGTCCTGCTCTTTCATGCACCTGAAATGCCCTTTGGGACAGGTCCGGGTTCCGAAATTGGAGCACGGCTGGCAGGGGAGGCCGGGGACCACGAAGTTCCGATATGGAGGCAACGACAGGCGGCCCGTGATTTGTTCCCCGGTACCGTAAAACGGTTCTACATCCAGCTTCGGCGAAGTGCCTCCCCAGATGGCCATGACCGGCTTGCCGAAAGCGCAGGCGATGTACTGCAAGCCGGTGTCGTGGGAGATCACGACCTCCGCCTGCCGGACCAGGTCGGCCGATTCGTGCAGCGTAAGCCGGCCGCAGCTGTTGTATATTTGCTCCGGAGCCGAAGCGGCGATCCGGGCTCCTTCGCCGGCATCGTCCCTGCCCCCGATGAGCACCACCGGCACATTGAGCAGGGCGCATACCTCGATAAGCTGCGGGACGGGGAGCTTTTTGGTATAGTAGGAGGCGCCGATCACCAGCGCAACATACCCGTTGCGCCACGGCTCCGGGAGCGCTGACCTGGACATCCCCTTGTTTTCGGGGATGAAATAATCCAGCCCTCCGCCGTCGTCACGGACGCCGAGGGAAGCCAGGGCATCCAGACTTCGCAGCGTAATGTGCCGGCCGGGCATACGGTCGATCCCCAGGCGGGTCAGCAGGAATTTCTCCACGCTGAGTTTGCGGTAGGAAAGCCAGCGCGAACGTACATGGCGGCGCAGCCGGTAGGTGCGCAGGTTTTTGTGAAGGTCAATGACGTAGTCGAACTTTTCCCCGGCCAGCGTACGGGCCAGCGCCCCGAAATCGCGGTCGTAATAATGAAACCTGTCGATATAGGGATTGGCCTCGGTGACTGCCGCAAAGCTCTTTTTGGTAAGAAAGTGGATTTCGCTGTCGGGATACCTGGCCCTGAGACACCGGATGGCCGGCGTCATGAGCACGATATCGCCGATGGATGACAGTCGTATAACCAGGAATTTCATTTAAATAAAAAATCTCGATGAACTGATTTGCAATACTTTCATTTATATCGCCCGGGTGACCCGGCCGCCTGCTCCCGGCGTCCCGGGGAGGATTCCGCGCAGCCCCGGAAACAAATAAACTATAAACAGGTGATATATTTAAAATAAAAGGCTAACTTCGTCAGTTACAACCATTAAAAAAAGTCAATGTTAGAAGGGCTATTCGATATAAAGAACGACAGAAGGCTAGCCCAGTATTGCTACCGTACCGGGTTCGGCATGTGGTTGGCTTATATTGTATTGGGCGCTCCCGCGCTGTCGGCCTACAGGCATTACCGTCCCGACATGGGTGTGCTATCGGTCGTGCTGATGGTGGCGGCTTTTTCCGTATCGATGGTTTTTGACTACCGTCACAACAGGACCCTTTATCGTCAGAAGCGAAAATGGATGATCATCAGCTACCTGGTGCTGGGGGTAATCATCTATTTCCTGGAAATAAAATAACCCTTCCGGGATCTCCGAAAGGGCTGGTATGACCTGTACCAGGGTACTTCTTCCCCGTACTTACATATAATTCAGATCATTATCGGGCTTCAGCCGGATGATCCTGAGCCGGTTCAGCAGGCGTATGAAGGTATAGGTGGGATCATATTCATGCCAGCGTACTCCGCCGAAATTGGCCCTGCCGCCGTATTTGTGATGGTTGTTGTGATAGGCTTCGCCCATCATCAGGAAATCGAAAGGCAGGAGGTTCCGGGCCGTATCGTCCAGCTTGAAATTGGTATAGCCGTATTTGTGCGCGTACCAATTGATGATGACCCCGTGCACCGGTCCCATCAGGTAGTGTATGGGAAGCAGCAGGAACCACCACCAGCCGGTGGCAAAATGAATATAAAACAAAGTATACAGCACGCCCCAGCCGATCCTTGATACCCAGAGATCGCCGAGCCGCTCCATAAACGGCCAGTTGGGGACTCCTTTTTTAAACTTTGGCTCGATGTCGTCCCTGTGGTGGACGATCCGGTTGTAAAAATTTTTGGTTTTCCACATCATGTCGAGGATGTTGCGCGAGTGCCCGGGTGAATGCGGGTCATTCTCGGTGTCGGCATAGGCATGATGCAGACGGTGCATCACGCCATAGGCATAAGGACTCAGGAAGGACGATCCCTGGAATATCCACGTGAGCACATAAAATACTTTTTCGGACAACGGGCTCATCGTGAAGATCTTATGTGCGGCATACCTGTGCAGGAAAAATGACTGCATGAGCAGGGAAAGAAACCAATGTGCAATAAAAAATATTACTATTTCCATAAAATAACTGATATTAACC
>JBEBSO010000266.1:0-5655 GCA_040394275.1 Telluribacter sp. | reverse complement strand
CGGAGGAAAGCCTGACGGTGCAGCCGGGCGGCGGCAACCGCGACCGGGGATTTTCCAAAAACTGGGCCGGCGGCGCCAACTACAATTTTGACAATAAGAAGACGAAATTCAATACAAGCTATTATTATAACCAGACCTAGCAGACGCTCGACGCCACCTCGAGGCGGGAGAATATCCTGAACAACTCCAGCTACATCACCAATGGCATCAACGGTAACCTTAATTTCAACGGCAACCACCGGGGGACGCTGCGCTATGAGCAAAAGCTCGACTCGCTCAATTCGCTTGTCGTGCTGAGCAATTTCAGGATAGGCAACGGCTCGACGAGAAGCCAGGGAATAACCGAGTTTTTCAGGGGGACGGCCAGCCCCGCCAACCGGTCCGAAATCAGCAATTTCAATCGTTTCACTACCCTCGCCATGGCCAACACGGCCATTTTCAGGCACCAGTTCCGGAAAAAAGGACGGAATTTCGCAGCCAGCGCCGGGTTCAACATCAACAATACCGACGGGGAGGCAGATCAGAATTCGTCCAATGTTTTTTATAATATCCGGCCCGGGGTCGATTCCACCTTTTTGCTGAACCAGTCGAACTCGACGCTGAGCCACCGCAACGAGATCAGGTCGTCGCTGCTTTTTATCGAACCGCTCAGCCGGAAATTTTATTGGGAGATGTTTTACAACTTCAGCTACAACCAGGCGGAAGTGGAACGGGAAGTCTATGATGTCAGGTCCGGGGAGGCCGACGTGAGGAATGACAACCTCAGCCGTTACTATACGAGCGGCGTCCTGTACAACCGGGTCGGATCCACGGTGCGGTATTCCTTCAAGGGGCTGAACATCGGGCTGGGCCTGGGCGTGCAGCAGCTGGGTTTGAACGGGGAATTTTCCGGCGCAAGAAACAGGCCGGTCAGCGGCTCGGTCGATCAGCGCTACACGGACTGGATACCCAACCTGTCCGTCAGCTACAATCTTAAAAACAACCGGTATTTATCTGTTTACTATAACAAAATGGTCAATGCGCCCGCCATTACCCAGCTGCAGCCCATTGTAGACAACAGCAACCCGTTGTACATCGTGGAGGGCAATCCCGATCTTATGCCGCAGGTAGGGCACAATGCCAGCGTCAATTTCAATTATTTCAACCCGGTCAACTTCCTGAATATGTATATCAGCGTCAGCTACCGGGCCAGCGAAAGCCAGATTGTGTACGCCCAGCAGGTGGATGACAGGCTGGTGACGCGATCGCGGCCGGTCAACGTATCGGGAGGGGACGCCAAAACCACCTACATGAACATCGGGTTCCCGGTGATCAAAACCAAATTTACGCTGAATTTAGGGGGCAACGGTGCCATCAGCAAGAACCCGAACTTCATCAACGACGTCGAAAACCTGGCCCGGAGCGGGATTACGGATTCCAGGCACGGGCCGATATCACGCCGTCCGAGGTATTCAGCTTTTACCCCGGCGCCAACTGGAGCTTCGGCCGCACGACCTATTCGATCAACACCGGCCAGAACCAGTCCACCAGCACCGGAACGTATTCCGCCGAAACCAACGTGAGATTCCCGGCGCAGGTGTATTTCAACGGGCGGTTCAATTACCGTACTTTCCGCAACAGCCGGCTGAATTTCGATCAGAACCAGGCCATACTGAACCTTTCCGTTTACAAAATCATACTGAAGAACAAGCGGGGAGAGGTGCGCCTCACCGCCTACGACGTGTTCAACCAGAACAGGGGGATCAGCGTCATGACTTCCCCGACTTCCAGCTCCCAGGAGCAGGTTCAGACGCTCGGGAGGTACTTTATGCTGAGCTTTACCTACAACATGCGGGGCATCACGGGCGTTGTGCGCAGGACGGGCGGCTGGTGATCAGCGATCGGAGGCCCGGTTTTCTTTAATCCAGTTTTTTACTATTCCGTCACATGAGATTTCTTATTTTATCCTGCCTGGCCCTGCTTGCGGCTGCCGGATCAAAAGCCCGGCAAATGGAGGGCGTCATTACGTACGAGCGTACCATCGACTTCAGCAGGCTGCAGTCGCGGCTCACCTACCTGACGGAGGAGCAGCGCGACCGCGACCGGCGGACCTGGGGACAGTATTCGATCCTGAAGGAAAAGTATTTTCTTTATTTTACGCCGGAAAAGAGTTTTTATACCTTTTATACAGATCCCAAAAGCAATGACAATACCTGGAAGCAGTTCGATTTCTTCCTGACGAGGGATTTCGGGAAGGAAACGCGGTACGATATGTTCGACCTGCTAGGCAAATCCTACGTTCTTTCGGATTCGCTCCGTACACCCAAATGGAAGATCATGAACCAGATCAAAGAAGTGAAAGGGTATATGTGCATGATGGCCGAGACTTTTGACAAGGGGAGAAATGTAAAGATAACCGCCTGGTTTGCGGAGGGCCTCGGTGTGCCGGCGGGACCGGAGATGTATTTCGGGCTTCCTGGCATGATTCTTGAATTGGTGGAGAACGACGGGGATGTCGTCATCACGGCCGAGCAGATAGCGCTGAAGCCTGTGGCCGAAAAAATGGTTCTGCCCAGGAAACAGCGGGGTAAGAAGATCGATCAGGCCACCTACGAACGGATGATAGAAGAATACATCAGGGACAGCATAAAGGCGCGGAGAAATCCTTACTGGATGCTGAGGCTGGGATAAATTGATTAAAAAAAGATTAGAAATTAGTGCTAAACTGCTTATTAAGGTAGATTATTTGAAATGTTAAGAGAAATCTTTCAAATAATTCGTTGAGAATCGTATTTTTGCCTTAATTTTGAACTAAGCACATTGCTCGATAGAAGAACCGGAAAAAAGTAATTTCGGTTTTTTGTTATTTGAGTTTTGACCAGTTAATCAATTTTATCAATTTATATTCCTCTTACATTATCATGCAAAAAACAATTATTGCCGTTGCATTTCTTTTGACATTTGCCTCCTGTTCGAGTAAGAAGAAGTTACTTGCGGTTGAAAATGCTAAAAATGAAATCCAGCTTCAGCTTGACAAAGCACGCGCTGCGCTGAACGATTGCGATGCACGTACTTCTTCGCTGAACGCTGAACTGAAGACCAAGAACGATCAGCTGGCCGCTAACGACAAGTCAATCAGGGATCTCCAGGATCAGATTGAATTTTTCAAGAAGAACAACATGCAGCTTCTTGATCGCATGGCAGACCTTTCCATCGTAACCAAGGAAGGCTCGGAGAGTATCAAAAAATCAATGGAAACGCTTAACCTTCAGGGGCGGTACATCCAGGATCTGAACAAAAGCATCCAAACTAAGGATTCGCTCAACCTGGTGCTGGTGCAGAACCTGAAGCGTTCCCTGGCTGACGTCAGCGATGAGGACGTACAGGTGGAGGTGAGAAAAGGCGTGGTTTACGTATCTCTCTCCGACAAAATGCTGTTCCGTTCAGGAAGCTACGAAATCAACCAGTCTGCTGAAGCAGTGGTAGGTAAAGTCGCCAAGATCCTTAACGACTACAAGCAGATCGAAATCCTGATCGAAGGTCACACGGATAATGTGCCGATTTCCAACGAGTCTGTAAAGGACAACTGGGATCTCAGCGTGAAACGTGCCACTTCCGTAGCGCGCCTGCTTCAGAACAGGTATGGTGTGGAGCCGGGCCGTATGATTGCCGGTGGCCGCGGAGAGTACCTGCCGAAAGCGAGCAACTCCAACGCGAAAGATCGTCAGACCAACCGTCGTACCGAGATCATCATTACGCCTAAGCTGGATCAGTACTTCAACCTGTACTCAAATCCTGACAGCAACAAGTAATCGGGTATTGACTGCATCGCGTAAGATCGGTCAGGCAATAATTTGATATAAGGAGCCGGCACGAAAGTGCCGGCTTTTTTTGCAGGCACCCGGGCACCCGGAAAGGAGGCTGCCGGTAGGGCGGGCGATTCTGCAGGGGGCGCGGCGCATACTGGGCAGGTTACCGGGCAGGGCCTGTTACCGCTTATTCCGGGTCCTGCCGGAGCACGACGTACGACGGCGTGGGAAATAAGCCCGGCCACCGGGAAGCGCAAAGCGGAACCGGGAAGTGACTACCCGGAACAGCGGAGGAGATCCCGGTAGGCGCGGATGGTGCGGCAGGCTGAAAGCCATTAAAAAAGACTGTCCTGTGGAAGGCAGTCTTTTTTGTCAGTATACCCCGCCGGAGTTTACTCCATCATATCGTACGCGCCGAGGTGCTTCTGGAACAGGGCCTTGTACTTCTCTACCTCCTTCTCCTTGCCGGATTCCTGGCAGGCGCTGACAATGCTCTGCAGGATATACAGCTCCATGTTGATGCTCTGGCCGGAATTGGAGCCGTGCAGCTTGGCGAAGTTAAGGTTCTCGTCGGCTCTCCTGGAGAGCGTTTCCGCAATTTCCAGGGCTTCCTTGTCCATCCCCAGCTGGAAGAGCGGGCGGATGTAGTTGGAAGAGATCTGGTCGTAAGGAATGCTCCGGTCGGGCATTACCTCCAGCGAACGGCCGATGGCGTTCTTTGCCTTGTCCAGCTTGTTCTCACTGATCAGCTGCGTGACCAGCCGGAGAAAAGCTATCCTTGCCGAATAGATCGGCGATACCAGGTACGTGTTGTCATAGTACACATCGGGGTTGTTCAGTTCCCGCCAGGCCATCTTGTTCATCATGTTGTCGTACATGAGGTCCGAGTTGACGTAGCCGTCGGATGCCCCGGAGACTTTCACGGGCAGGAGACGGTAGGCATATCCTTCTACCTGCATGTATTCCTTGAGGCTCAGGTAATCTTTGCTGGCCAGCGTGGAGGCGAAATAGATCGGCCGCTTCCAGTCGTTGGTAGCGATGATATCGAGCATGATCAGGTCGTTTTTGTAGAGGTCGATTTTCCCGATCGTCCAGTTGAGCGAATCCGTTACAAAATCGGCCAGGTCCGGTTTGACGATGTTCATTTTCCTGACCTCTTCCGCATTGACGGGCAGGAACAGGTTCGCTGAAGGCAGTATGGAAGTCATATCGCCATTGGTAAGCGGCACCTGTATGGCCCGGCTTTCCTGTTTGACCAGGTTGATATATTCCTTGAGATTGATCCCGTTTTTCACGCCGGGAACCTCGTAAAACGGAACGATATCGTTTTTGCCGAAAATATAATTGTTGTAGTCGAGCGAAATCGGCAGCGCTTCGGAGTCGTAGGTCTTTCTCTTCATCTGCTGGATGTACCAGTCCGTGCCCAGGAGGCTCAGGTTACATACCCGTACGTCGGTCCTGAATCCTTCCACTTCCTGCACATACCACAGGGGGAACGTGTCGTTGTCGCCTCCGGTAAACAGGATGGCGTTCGGCGCGCAGGAGTTGAGCAGGTTTTTGGCGAAGTCGACGGAGTGATAGCGATGGCTCCGGTCGTGGTTGTCCCATCCTTTGAAGCCCATAATCAGCGGGACGACGAGACAGGCTGCACCTGCTACCAGGGTAGCAGTCGTCCCGTTTTTCACATATTTACCAATGGCGCGGGCGATCGAAATGACGCCGAAACCTATCCAGATACAGAAGATATAGAACGATCCGACGTAGATATAATCCCGCTCACGCGGTTCTACGGGCGGGGAATTGAGGTAAAAGACCAGCGCGACCCCGGTGAGGATAAACAGCAGCCCCAACACCAGCAGGTCGCGGC
>JBEBSO010000265.1:0-5655 GCA_040394275.1 Telluribacter sp. | reverse complement strand
CTGTGATTTCATATAACCAGATGCCGCAAAAATAAGAATAGATTTTTAATTGCGCAACACCGTTGCAAAAATAACGATCTTCCTTTTCAACAGAACTTACCCGGCATAAAGTTCGTTAAAATAGGAAAATAGCCGGATAATTATTTTTTTTGAGTCCGGATGCGCGGGCAGGCCGTACATCCGCCGCAGAAAAAAACTTCCGGGCGGCACGATACGGGCCTGTAGAGGCGGGCCCTTTCATCCTAACCGTGATTTTTATGAACCAGGCAGCGAAGCAAAATACACTGAAAAGTCATAAGCTCAGGACGACCGCCTGCCGCGAGCAGGTGTTGGAAGTGTTGATGAACAAAAACTCGGCGTTGTCGCACGGGGATATCGAGCAGGAGCTGCAGAGTGACTTCGACCGGGTGACGATCTACCGGACGCTGAAGTCTTTCCTTGAAAAAGGGATTATCCATAAAGTGCTTGACGATGAAGGCCTCCGCTATGCCCTGTGTAAGGACAACTGCTCGGAGGAGCACCACCGGCACGACCATGTTCATTTCAAATGCACCAGCTGTGGAGAAACCAACTGCATACAGGATGTCGTAGTGCCCCCGCTGGCGCTCCCGGCCGGATATGAAAGCCATGATGTCAACCTGCTCATCCAGGGAATCTGCCCGGCCTGCCACCGCTGAAAAGCCCGGTAGCCGGGCTCGTACAAGCCCGTTCACCATTATAAACAGGCAGCTTCTCCGCTGATCTCCCCGCCCCGGCGGTTTGGCCTTCTGCCCGAAGCCGCCTCACCGCACCTCCCCGGATTTACCCTGCTACCAGGCCGGTTTCACCAAAAACAAAAAGCCGGGCAGCCGCTTCCATAAATTTTACGATTGACCGTCTCCATTTGCAACAATGTAGCAATAAGTATTTATATTTGCAACAGTGTAGCAAACAACAGACACATTGAATCGCTTTTTAGTACACCGAATACTGATCGTCCTCCTGCTGCTGGGTACGCCGGCTCCGGACACTGCCGGTCAGGCTCCATCCTGTGTCTGCTTTATCCGGGGCGTGGTCGTAGACCAGCACAACCGCCAGCCGGTCCCGGGGGTGACCGTCTTCCTGCGGGGACAGAACAAAGGCGCTGTGACCGACGCCAGAGGCGCTTACCTGATCGACGGGCTCTGCCCCGGCCAATACGTGCTGGAGGGAAGAATCATCGGCTACAACCATTTCCAGGTCCCGGTCAACCTGCGGGAGGGACATGAAGAAAATTTTTCGCTTCACGAAGAGGAGGTGCACCTGAAAGAGATCGAGGTAGCTGCGCAGCGGGTACAGGCGCCCGCCACCCAGCCCCTGGCTACCCTCACCGGGCGCGAGCTGTACCAGACCCGCGGCCTTTCCCTTGGCGAAAGCCTGAAAAGCATACCGGGTGTAAGCACGCTCCAGACCGGCTCCACCATTTCCAAACCGGTCATACACGGTCTGCACAGCAACCGGGTGCTCATCCTGAACAACGGTATCCGGCAGGAAGGGCAGCAATGGGGCTCGGAGCATGCACCGGAGATCGACCCGTTCATTGCAAACAGGATATCGGTAGTGAAGGGCGCAGCGGGCGTAAGATACGGATCCGATGCCATAGGCGGGGTAATCCTCGTCGAGCCCGCCACACTTCCCTACCAGCGCGGGCTCACCGGCGAAGTAAACCTGGCCGGCTTCTCGAACGGCCGGCAGGGAGTTGCATCGGCCCTGGTCCAAAGCGGGGTGAAAGGCAGGCATGAGATCGCATGGAGAGCACAGGGAACGCTGAAAAACGGGGGAAATACCCGCGCTCCTTCCTATTTCCTGGACAACACGGGCGTTCGCGAGCAGAACTTCTCACTCGCTGCCGGCTATCACCGGAAAGCATTCGGCACCGACATTTTCTACAGCAATTTTCATACCCAAACCGGTATCTTTTCCGGTTCCCATATCGGTAGTGTAACCGACCTGCTCGAGCTCATCCGGAGAGGGGAGCCGGCTGTCAGGCCCGGGTTTACCCGGCAGATCGGTCGCCCTTACCAGGACACGCAGCACGAGCTGCTGAAAGCCGAATTTCATTACAACCTGCCCGCAGGCGGCCGCCTGCAATGGCTTACGGCCCGGCAATACAACTACCGTGCCGAATATGACCTTCACGTTCCTAAAAACGATTCCCTGGCAGCACTCCACCGGCCTGAACTGACTTTCCGGCTGACCACCTATACCAACGACCTGCTTTGGGAGCACCGTCCGCTGGCGGGGAAGCTCAGCGGCCAGGCAGGCGCCAGCTTCCTGTACCAGTATAACCTGATGAGCGGACGGCCGCTTATTCCCAATTTCGACCAGTTTACTGCCGGCCTCTTCTGGATCGAGCGGTTTCTCTCAGGCGGCTGGGAGCTCGAAGCGGGTGCAAGGTATGACCTCCGGAGCCTCAACAGCTACCGGCTCATCAACCGGAACGAGGTCAGGGATCACTTCCGCTTCTCCAACGCCTCGGGTACGCTGGGAGTAAACCGGTCGCTGGGAACCTATTTCTCGCTCAGCTACAATGCGGGCACCACCTGGCGGGCGCCCAATGTCAGCGAGCTGTTCAGTAACGGCGTGCACCACGGCGCCGCCGCCTTTGAAGAAGGAGATGCCGGCCTGAAGCCGGAAAATGCGCTGAACAATATCCTGAGCGCCAGATTCAGCGGCGGCAGCTTTACAGCCGAGCTGGGAGGCTACCTGAATTATATACGCAACTACATCTACCTGCAGCCGCAGCCGGAGCCCGTCCTGACGGTAAGGGGAGCCTTCCCCTATTTCAAATACAGGCAAACCCACGCCTCCTTCACCGGCATGGACGCCATGGCAACCTGGCAGATACATCCGTACGTCTCGCTGCAAAGCAAGCTTACCTATCTCCGCGTCTACGACCGTAAAAATAACGACTACCTGGTGATGATTCCGCCCAACCGGCTCGACAGCGAGCTAAAGCTGGAAATCCCGAAGGTGCTTACGGCCAAGACCGTATCCGTGTCCGTCGGGCATCTCCTGGTGTCGCGGCAGTCCCGCGCACCTGCACACAGCGACCTCCTGCCGCCGCCCGGGGGATACACATTGTGGAACGCGCAGCTGGGGGGCACTTTCCCCCTTTCCGACCGGCAGGAGCTTAAAATTTCGCTGACAGGCTATAACCTGCTCAACAGGTCCTACCGCGACTACATGAACCGGCTGCGTTATTTTGCCGATGAAACCGGTCGTAACATCGGGCTGCGGATCCAGTGGGTATTCGGAGAAAAATAGCAGGAGACCCCGGCTGCAATAAAATGAGTAAGCATGTATTGATACATCATCAATTAAAGATTATAAATAATCATTTTAAACTTACAAATAATCAATTAAATAACATTTAAACTTGATGGCTATGAAAACCAACCGTATGCTGCTGGTCGTACTCCTGGCGCTGACCGCCGGCTTCTTTACACAATGCAAAAAGGCTTCCAAAGTGGATCCGGACGACGAGAATGAGCTGATCACCACTATCCGGCTTCATTTCAAACAAAACGGGACCACCAGCACCTTTGAATGGAAGGACAATGACGGTGACGGAGGCAATGCCCCCGATATCGACCAGATCCGGCTGAAGGCCAACACCACTTACGAGCTGACCACCGAATTCATCGACGGAAGCAAGACGCCCGCAGAGGACATCACCGAAGAAATCCTCGAGAAGGCTGACGAGCACCTGGTCGTCTATACCCCCGCCCCTGCTTCGCTGCTTACCTATACGTATGGAGATAAAGACAGCCGCAACCTGGGCATAGGCCTCACGGGAACCTTAGTAACGGGAAATACCGGCCAGGGAACGCTGAAAGTCCAGCTTCGCCACCAGCCGCCGGTCAATGGCGTACCCGTCAAAAACGGTACGGCCGGGCCGGGCAGTGATGACGCCCTGGTCGATTTTGACGTCGTGCTGGAATAGCCGGGGGCTGCCGGGCAGTTTTGCAGGTATAATGAGGAGATACCGGGTAATTTCCGGATTAACACTTTTTAACCCGGGTAAAAACTTGCTGTTGAGGTTATTTTACTAATTTTGAGCCGTACCTTTTCTTTTTGGTCCGATTCATTGACATAACCAACCTGAAACAGGATCACTCATTAACTGTAAAATTTCATTAAATGACCCGTTTTAACCGCCTCAACAACCTTACCGGTTGGGTTGTATTCGCGATTGCACTGCTCACCTATGTCATGACGGTAGAACGCACTGCCAGCTTCTGGGATTGTGGGGAGTTTATCGCCTGCGCATTCAAGCTGCAGGTACCCCATCCTCCCGGAGCCCCGTTCTTCCTGCTCGTCGGCCGCCTTTTTTCACTCTTTGCCTTCGGAGACGTGCTGCAGGTTGCCTACTGGGTCAATATGGTCTCCGTGCTGAGCAGTGCTTTCACGATACTCTTCCTGTTCTGGACCATCACTATGCTGGCCCGTAAGATTGTCGGAAAAGCGGATAGCGACCTGACAACAGGGGAGAGCATGCTCGTGCTGGCTTCCGGTATAGTGGGTGCGCTGGCTTATACCTGGTCCGATTCGTTCTGGTTTTCTGCGGTGGAAGCCGAGGTATACGGGCTTTCTTCTTTTTTTACCGCCATCGTGATCTGGGCGGTGTTCAAATGGGAACGTATTGAAGACGACGCGGCAGCCAACAGGTGGCTCATCTTTATCGCCTACCTGACCGGCCTCTCGATCGGGGTCCACCTGCTGAACCTGGTGACCATCCCGGCCCTCGCCCTGGTTTACTATTTCAAAAAATATGACAAGCCGACCGTCTGGGGCGGCATCCTCTCCTTTTTCATCGGCCTGGTGGTCCTTGGCATCATCAACTCGGGGATCATCCCGGGATTGCCTACCCTGGCGGGCACTTTCGAAATCTTCTTTGCCAACAGCCTGGGCCTGCCCTTCACCAGCGGCATTATCTTCTTTATCGTTCTCTTTATCGGCACCCTTGTATGGGGCATCATTTATTCAGAGAAAAAACAGCATGTCAACCTGAACGTTGCCCTGCTTTCGCTCGCATTTGTACTTATCGGCTACACCAGCTACCTGATGGTACTCGTCAGGTCGGAATACAACCCGCCTATCAACGAAAACAACCCGAACGACGTGCTCAGCTTCGTCTCGTACCTGAAGCGCGAGCAATACGGCTCCAGGCCGCTGCTGTTCGGTCCGACGTTTGTAGACCGGCCGGTTTCGCAGAAGCGGGGGGCACCCATGTACCGCAAGAACAACGGCAAATACGAGATCTACGACTACCGTCCGGAGTATGAATACCAACCCGGCGCCAGCATCCTGCTGCCCCGTATGTACAGCACCCAGGGAAATCACGTACAGCTGTACCGTCAGATGGAAGGGCTGTCCGAAGGTCAGAAACCGACGCTGGTCAACAACCTTTCGTTCATGTTCAAATACCAGATCGGGCACATGTACTGGCGGTATTTCCTCTGGAACTTCGTCGGCCGTGAAAGCAATGCCGAGGGGGCCGGCAACCTGCTTCCCTGGGATGCTGCCAAGACCTACCCGGAAAGCATCGCCACCAATAAAGGACATGACAACTTTTTCATGCTCCCCTTCGTGCTGGGCCTTCTCGGCATCGTGATCCAGTATTTCAGGCGGAGC
>JBEBSO010000264.1:0-5684 GCA_040394275.1 Telluribacter sp. | reverse complement strand
TTCGGGTCGTTCAACCTGGATTCAACTGCATTCCGATTCCAACGATCGAACGTACGATTGAAATTGTTCAGATTTAAAGGATTCCACCTCCTGGCATAGATTCCGTAAAGCTGAAGGCCTTTGACAAAATGGGCTGCCTTCAGCATAACCATCCCGTCTACATGCCTGCTGTGCCGGTTATGACGACCGCCTTCCGTCAAAACACCGTATACGGGCAGGGCCAAACTTGATATAAACCGCCCCTCGGGAGTAAATACCGGATACCTGATGCTTCTTCTGTACATTTCATGAAGCAAAGTGGAGGGGGCTCTCGAAGGCTTCTTCTGCTCCATATCCGCAAAGGAGAGCCGGGTTTCCAGCGATAAATAGCGGCTTACCTTTAATCCCATATTCAGGCGTGCGTTGTATCGGTCGAACCGGTCCGGCCCCACACGGAATATACCTTGCCTGGCATGGCTGCCTAAGGAGGCCAGGTACGTGAATCCACCGACACCGCCCGGAAGAGTAAGCTGGTGCTGCTGCCTGACTGAATTCCGCCGGATTACGTCCCCGCTCCAATCCTTTTGGTTCAGGTAAATGTATTTGTTCGGATCCAATGGAGAAATATAGTAGGGAATATTGTTCCGGATCATGTCCATTTCCTCCGCCGGGTAAACCGGATCCTGCCCGGTATTTGCCATTGCCAGGTTATTGTAGGTTGCCTCTTCCAGCAATGAAAGCCGCCGCCTGGGTAAACGCAGCGGCCGGTCCACACCGAACAGGCTCGAATACGATAAAACCGGTCTTCCCCGTTTCCCTGTTTTGGTAGTTACCTGGATCACGCCGCCCGCCGCTGCGCCCCCATATATGCCTGCCGCACCGGCGTCTTTCAGCAATGTTACACGCTCCACGTCCGAAGTGTTGAGCGAATACATCCGGTTTATCGGCGCAGGAACCCCATCTACGAGGAGCAAAGGATCTAACTGGCCGAAAACCGAAGCCACGCCACGCATTTGCAGCTCTACATTCTCCGCTCCCGGCTGGCCGTTCCCACGCGTCACAATCAACCCGGCAAGGGTACCCTGCAGCGCCTCGGCCAGGCTTCCTGCCGGCCGGTTGGCCAGCCACACTGAGTCGACCGACTCCACCGCTCCTGCAAAAGGCAGCTTCCGGTACCTGCGGTAACCCACGTAAATTTCCTCCTGCTCCCCGCAATCCCGCTGCAGCGATACCACCGGCTCGCCTTCTCCCTCCACCGGCAACTCCATACGGCAATAGCCTTCCAGGGAAAAAAACAAGACATCAGACGCTTTCTCCGCAATAATCCGGAAAAAACCGCCGGCATCGGTCTGCGTACGTATGCGCCGGCCTTTCACCTCCACAGACACTCCTTCCAACGGCTCCCCAGCCTGGTTGATCACACGGCCGCTGATCTCCGAACGCATCAGCGCGACATCATCACGCACCTTGCCGTCCGGAAGCCAACCGGTAGCGAACCCGGCCTCCGACTGGCCTGCCGTAATAAGACATAAACAAAGAAACAGCACAAAGGCCCTGATGTAGATAAACGGATCGTTCCGTCCGGGAACACGCTTCATAAAAATCTGGTCGAGGGTTTAACCGGGTAACCGATCTGAGTAAACCACAAGTATAGCCCAAAACCCGTGAATTAACAAATTCCGGAAACTATACCTGTGCCCACCTGCCCCTCTCTACCTGACTTCTATCGCAAAAGACTGCACCGCACGCTCTCCCCCGGCGTCAAATGCCTCCAGCTCCACCTGGTAGCTCCCGGCCTTTGCCGGAATCCCCGACAGCACACCGGTGACGCGGTGGACCTTCAGCCAGTCCGGGGCTGCCCGCAGGCGGTAGGAAACAGGGCTCCCGGATTTATTAAAATCCGCCTTTGCATAATATTTGTACCCTGCCCCCGCCCATTCCTGGATCACGGGCTGGGTAAGAAAAGTCAGTCCGTCAATTTTCAGAGACCAGACGTCATTCAGCAGCGGCCACTTGTTGCCGCCGACGACCCACAGCCTGTCTTTAAACACATAGCTGGAATGCTCATGCCGGGCTTCCCAGGAATGATCCGTTTTCAGCTCCTTCCATTCCCTGCCATCCTTGCTGTACCAGACATCTCCCCGGTTTTCCCACACCGGCTGCGACCTGAAACCGCCCAGCAAAAAGATCCGGTTGTGATAGACGACGCAATTGCTCCAGATACGCCCGGGCCACGGCGCCTCATCCGTCACCTCTTTCCAGCTGATGCCGTCCTCCGACACCCATACATCCCGGTACGCCTTGAACGGGAAATAGTCTGTCACGCCACCCCCGATGATCCAGATTTTATCGTCTTTAACCACCACATTCCCAAACAGCTGCCGGGGAGACCAGGGAGCATTTGTTGGCGACTTCTTCCAATCGATCCCGTCCTCCGACCACCAGATGTCATTTTTTAGCACCCGGTCCTGGTATCCCCCGAAAAACCACATCTTACCTTTAAACACGACACCCCCGGCGGCGTAGCGTTTTCCCCACGGGGGCTGCGCATTGACCAGCTCCCACTCATTGCCGTCACCGGATGAAAACAGCTCGCCGTCATTGCTCACGATCCACATTTTGCCTTTGTGCACATACTGGACCGGTATATTGATCCCCGCTTTCGCCGGGACGGGCGCATGCTCTTCCCAGTTGATCCCGTCTTTTGAGCTCCAGACATCGGAAGAAAGTTCGGGGAAATACCCCCCGAAAAGCCACATCCGGTCATTGAAAACAAGCTCACCACCCGAATCCCGGATATGGAACGGTCCTTTTTCCACCCGCCGTTCCCAGTCAGGCAGGGCATGGTCACGCAGCACTTCTATCTCGTAGCTGCTTTCACGTCCCTCTTTCGCCAGGCTAAGCACTACCCGGTTTACCCCGACCCGGAGCGGATGTGCATCCGGTCTGCCGCCCGCACGGATCTCCGTGCCCTCCTCCGCACCCTCCGCTTCAAAAGAAATCCTGTCCACCGCATGCGGCACCCTTACCTGGTAGTGCAAACGGCCCGGTGAAAAGCCCGGAACCAGCTCCCCGGCGACGGGCTTCAATTTTTTCAGGCGGAGGGGCTGCTGCCCGGGGACTGTGTCAAAAACAAAAAAGCACCCCAGGAAGAGGACGCAGCTGAGAACGGGCCGTATTTTCATCTGTATAAAAAGTTCGAAAAATTTAAAGGGTTAAAGAAGTTCGGCTCATCATCTTCCGGTCGCTCATATGGATACTGTCGGACGAAAATGCAAAAGCCGCAAACGCATTAGCAGATAATCTCAAATTAGTCAGCCTGACTGATTAAGTTACAAAAATTTTATGACATTTCCAAACCCCGGGTCAGCGGGCCCGATCAAAAGCCCAAACCCAGGCAAAGGGCCGCCCAGAACGGAAGAAAATCCCTTAATTCCCTGCGAAGCTGCCGGAGAGACAGCGTGATGTGATACTCTACGGTACGTTCCGGGATGTCCAGCAGCTCCGATATCTCGCGCGTCGACTTGTATTCCAGCCGGCTGAGCTGAAAAATACGCCGGGTTTTCTCCGGGAGCTGTCCCAGCACCTGGTCGAAAATTTCCTGGATATCCCTGAAGTTCGTCGATTCATCCAGCGAATTCTCCCACGGCTCATCACCCGGGAAAACCGATTCGGCGTACTTTTGCGCCTGGAACTGTGCCCGGTAGCAATTGATGATCTGGTATTTCAAGGCATTGAACAGGTAACCGCCCAGGTTCCCGATCTCCGCGGTTTTCCTTCGCTCCCAGCAGCTCATGAAGACATTCTGAAGCAATTCTTCCAGCACTTCATCCGAACCGATCTTACGCTGTCCGTGCACAAAAAGTGCCCGCCAGTATCGCTTGTAGATTTCGCTGAATGCTCCGCTGTCACCGGACCTCAGGCGACTCACCAGAAGTTCGTCGCTCAACAGATGGTATTCCATGTCACGAATTTAGATTCAATCATCTGCGCCCGGCGGACTGCTATCCCCCGGTGTATCTATTCCGACCAGACCTTGTTCGGCCGGGCCCAGATAAGCCTGGCCACATACAAGCGGTTGTCCGCTCCAAAGCCGGCCGCGGTTTTCGACATCCCTTCCGAGGTGGTGACCCAGGTCTCGTTCTCACTGACATTGACCACTCCGAAGTTTCCCAGTTGGGCGCCTTTGTTGGGAACCAGTATTTTTTCAGTACTCCTGATCACCACGAGACGCTCCGGGTCCACCTGGGCGATAAACAGCGGCGCCCGGTGCCGGGGCACATTTTTTCCCAGGTCCGACCTGCGGGTGTACACGAGAAAGAGCCCGTCGCTGTGTGTCACCCAATGCTGCTGCGTATTGTAGGAGCCCAGATCTTCCCCATCGTCGAATCTCCATCTTTTCGGCTCCCCGAAATGAAGCCCGTCGCGGCTCACGGCGACATAGGCCGAATCGTTGTTGCGAAGCGTCATGTAGAACAGGCCCCTGAAACGGGTAAGCGACGGCTCGCAATACCCCCTGCCGGTAGGATAGGTCAGTATATTGCCGCGTCCGACATACTTCAGTTCCTTGCCGTCAAACCTGCACTTCAACACTGTCACACCATACAGGGAGCTGGTCCCTCTCCTGAAATAGGTCGGCAGCAGGATATCTCCGTCCGGCAGGTCATACCGTTGTGTGCTTCCAGCTCCTTCGCTATAAAAAATTGAATCCGCAGGCAGCGCCAGGGCTTTCCAGCCGGTCCACTGGTCCCGGGCCGGATCGTATACGGACCAAACCGTAGACCTGGCCGCATTCGCAGCAAGGTGGTTGTCTTTGTACCGCACCGTGTGCCCGGTTCCCAGGAGCTTTCCCGAACGTTCATGCCATTTCGGCGTAAAATCGGAAACCCCTACTTCCATCCCCTCCGGCTCGGCCCTTCTCCCCAATGTCTGCGTGTTCTCGATCGGGGCTGTCCAGGTCTTCCCCGCGTCAGCAGTACGGATGTGGGAAAGCGCATAGAAGACGTCACTCCGTTCGACCAGCCATTTCTGCATCGTCAGCACCACCTGGGGCTTCCTGCCCCTGACAAGCCCCGCCCGCGGATGAAACCAGCACATCGACCCGTCATAGCCCGAGCTCACCACATCGGCGACCACCTCATAATCCAGCAGCTCCGGCCCGGGGTATCCTCCTTTTTTCAATATTTTCGACCGGTCGGTACTGTCCCCCCCGGCCTGCCGGGCAAAAACCGGGGCTGCCAGGAACTGCGCAGCCACCAGAACCACTAAAAAAACACTTTGCTTCTCCATAATTTCACTTTCTGACCGGGTCTATTTCGAGCACGGAGCCCGCGTTAAACCGCACGCCGTTGTCTTTGTTATAATAATATGTCACCAGCACTTTCTTTTTGTCGAGCCGTATTGCCCAGGGATAGCCGATATCGGTGCCCCCGCCATCTTCCCGGATGACGAATTCGGGAGCGGTCGCGAAATCCGTGCATTCGGGATTCAATATCCTGGCCCGTATGCCGTACGGCTTGTGGCGATAGCCGTACACCAGCAGCACCCGGCTATCCGGCAGCTTCAGCGCCTGCAGCGGGTGCCCGCGGAATCCCATACTCTCCCACGGGCCAAATGTCTTCCCGCCGTCGACGGAACGGGCTATACAGGCCTGGTCTTCAAACCCGGCCGTCCGGAGAAAAGCCACAATCCCGCCCGCGGGCGTT
>JBEBSO010000263.1:0-5708 GCA_040394275.1 Telluribacter sp. | reverse complement strand
GCTATAGGCCTCTATCATTTCCCAAACGATATGCAGGAGAAAAGGCATAATCACGAAGGCATAAATTGAAAGCTGGGAACGAGCTACCAATTCTTGCCAGGATGAAATGATGAATTCTTTGTACTTGACATGGCTAAGTAGTTTTTTCCAATCTTTAACCGTGTCTGTCCAAAAATAAACCATATCGAAATCCATTCGGGAATTGCGATATGGGCTTTCCTGACGTTTGTTGTTCATTTTAAGTGTGTTAAGTTTGAATATAAAGAGTTTTAACAGCTTGATTTACTTAATGCCTTGTGTTCTGTCACATGGCGTGCGTCTTCACAGGACTTTAAAATGTTAGTGAAATGGTCAATGGTGAAATGGTCTGTGGGGACACAGACCATGGGGGGACACAGACCATGGGGAACCATGGGGTGCTCATGCATATCGACATTAAATCATTATTTTTACCTGCAAATTATAAAACCGCGATTCGTTGGATTTCCTGCCTCACAGCAGCCTGGTTGACGGCGGTGCCGAATGGGCGCTGTTTTTCTTCTGCGCCCTGCTGATCGGGATGTCGAAAACCGGCATCCAGGGCATCGGGGCTCTTACCGTTCCCTTGCTCGCCATTCTTTTCGGTGCCAAAAGCTCCACCGGTATCCTGTTGCCTATCCTCTGCTTTGCCGACTTGATAGCGATCGTGTATTACCGGACCGATTTCAGGCTGAAGTACATCCTGTCGCTGCTGCCCTGGTGCATAGCCGGGCTCGTCCTGGCGCTGGTGGTGGATAAGGGCATTCCCCCGGCACAATTCAAGCGGCTGATGGCTTTTTGTATTTTCCTGGGACTGGCCGTGCTGATCTGGTCGGAAAGGAAAGGGAAAACGGCGGATGTGACCCGCCAGGCCTGGTATGCGCCGCTGTTTGGCGTGCTGATGGGATTCGCTACCATGATCGGGAACGCGGCAGGGCCCATCATGTCGGTGTACCTGCTTTCCACGAAGCTGCCCAAGTATGCGTTTATCAGTACGGGCGCCTGGTTTGTCATGATCGTCAACCTGCTGAAAGTACCGCTGCAGGTATTTTTCTGGGACAATATCGACCGGGAAGTGCTGCTGCTGGATCTGACTGCCATCCCTTTTGTGGCCGTGGGCGCCTGGATGGGTATACAGCTGGTAAGCGTCCTTCCGGAAAAAGGATTCCGCAAGGCTACGATTGCGCTTACCATCGTGGCTACTTCGATGCTGCTGTATTGAGAAACCGGGCGGGCAGGGCAGGAGTTTGTGATTATTTTTAAGTGGGCTGTAGCCTTTTCCACGGGTTCGTTGCGTATTAAATTCCGGATCTTTCCACTTTCTATAAACAGGATCATTATGCTGCATCGTTTTGTTTGTTTTCTTATCGTGGTGGCGGGAATGTTCACGGTCGCGCCGGCCCTGGCCCAGGATGAACTCTGCCGGGGGAATTATTTTACCGAGGAGCAGGGCAGAGCTTTCCTGGAATTGCACCGGCCCTCCGGCAGGCAGGACTGGGAGGCCAGGGCTTCCGCCATACGGCAGCACCTGCTGAAAGGAATGGACCTGGAACAAATGCCTCCTGCTCCGGGCTCCCCGCCGATCGTCAGGCATACGAAGGTGATGGACGGCTACATTATCGAGGATGTGGCTTTCGAAAGCCTGCCGGGAATATACGTAACCGGGAACCTTTACCGGCCGACTGCGGCCTATACCTCGCTGCCGGGTGTCCTGGCCCCGCACGGGCACGGCAGCAACCCGGACGGGCGTTTCAGGGACCAGACCCAGATCCGCTGCGCCATGCTGGCCCGTATGGGCGCGGTGGTATTTGCCTGGGACATGATAGGTCACGGGGAATCCCTCCAGTGCGATCACCGCATCCGGAAAGCATTAAAGCTCCAGACCATCAACAGCATCCGCGCGCTGGACTTCCTGCTGGCCCAGCCCGGCGTGGATCCCGGGCGGATCGCGGTGACGGGAGAGTCGGGCGGGGGCACGCAGACTTTTATACTGACCGCGCTCGATCAGCGGGTAAAGGTTTCGGTCCCGGTGGTGATGGTATCCGCCCACTTCTTTGGCGGCTGCCAGTGTGAAAGCGGGATGCCTGTACACAAGAAGGGCGCTTTCCAGACCAGCAATGTCGAGATCGCAGCCCTTGCGGCACCCCGTCCCCTGCTGCTGATTTCCAATGGCAAGGACTGGACCAGGAATACCCCTTCCGTAGAGTTTCCGCATGTCAGGACATTGTATGCCCTCTATGGACAGGAAGCAGCAGTGGAGAATGTGCACCTGCCGCTGGAAGGTCATGATTACGGCCCCTCGAAGCGACGGGCCATGTATGCGTTTCTCGCCCGGCACCTGCGCAGGGAGAACCGGATGAGTCGAAGGCGCCGGTGCTGGACCAGAAGGAGCTGGAGGTGTTTGAAGGCGGTAAGGCCCGGCCGGCCAATTACCTGGTCGGTGACGACAAAGTCTCGGAGTTGTTGTAAAAGGGGTGAACCGGGAAAGGAAAATGATTGTCCGGGAGCCTATTTCAGCTCCAGCTGCTGACATGCCTTTTCGGCAGCAGACTGCTCGGCCTTTTTCTTGGTGAAGCCGTTGCCCCGGCTAAAAGGCTGTTCATCCACATATAGCTGGGAAATGAATTCCCGGTGGTGCCGGCTCCCTCTTTCTTCCAGGATTTCGAAGCGGATTTCTTTGTTTTCCCGCTGGGCCCATTCGATGATCAGGCTTTTGAAATTGGCATTGTTCTGGACAATACTGTCCAGGTCATAATGCGTGAGCAGGCGGCTGATGATAAACTTTTTAGTGAAGCGAAAGCCTTTGTCCAGGTAGATGGCCCCGACAAAAGCTTCCAGCGCATCGCCGTACATGGAAGACCTCGGAGACATTCCCCTCCGGTTGCCGTCGTACTCGATAAGGCTGTCGAGCCCCAGCTTGCGGGAGATCTGGTTGAGGGTCTCCCGGTTTACGATCCGTGACCTGATCTCGGTAAGAAATCCTTCGTCCTTGTAGGGATATTTTGTAAACAGGAACTCCGCCACGACCATCCCCAAAACCGAATCCCCCAGGTACTCCAGCCGTTCATTGGATTCCCTGAAGCCGTCAATGGCCGTCTGTTTGGACGCCGAGGTATGGCGAAAGGCCAGCTGGTACACGCTGAGATTGGAGGGACGTTCATTCAGGATCGTTTCGATGGATTTCCTGAACCGCCTTTCTTCGGACTTGTCACCGTTCGAAAAAAGAGAAATAATCGGTAAAAGAACGCGCTTGGCCAATTTCGGTATTCTAGTCGTCTAATTTTTTGAAAACTACGGAAGCATTGTGGCCACCAAAGCCGAAAGTGTTGCTCATGGCGATACGGACCGTCCTGGACTGGGCTTTGTTAAAGGTGAGATTGAGACGGGGATTAATTTGCGGATCATCCGTAAAATGGTTGATCGTGGGCGGGATCACCTGATCCCGGATGGCCAGGATGCTGGCCGCCGCCTCCAGGGCGCCGGCGCCACCCAGAAGGTGCCCGGTCATGGATTTGGTAGAGCTGATGTTGAGCTTATAGGCGTGCTCACCAAACAATTTTTCGATGGCGATGATCTCCTGCGGATCCCCGATGGGCGTCGATGTGCCGTGCGTATTGATATAATCGATATCTTCCGGTCCGATCCGAGCGTCCTCGAGGGCGTTCTTCATCACCATGTAGGCGCCGATCCCCTCGGGATGGGGAGCGGTGATGTGGAATGCATCAGATGACATGCCTCCCCCGATCATTTCCGCATAAATCCTGGCGCCGCGGGCTTTTGCATGCGCATACTCCTCGAGTATGATGGCCACGCCGCCTTCTCCCAGTACAAAGCCGTCCCGGTCCAGGTCATAGGGCCGGGATGCGGTTTCCGGAGAATCGTTTCGCTCGGACAATGCCTTCAGCGCGTTGAATCCACCCACGCCCGCCTGGGTGACAGCAGCTTCGGAGCCACCGGTGATGCATACATTCATCGTACCCAGGCGGATGTAATTGAACGAATCGATCAGGGCATTGGTAGAGGAAGCACAGGCCGATACCGTGATAAAGGTCGGCCCACGGAAGCCATACTTGATCGAAATCACCCCCGACGTACTGTCTACGATCATCTTCGGGATGAAAAAGGGATTGAAGCGGGGGGTTTTGTCATTTTCAGAATAGGCAATTACCTCCTCTTCAAAGGTCTTCAGTCCGCCGATCCCCGACCCCCAGATAACACCGGCTTTGTCGAGGTTAAGTTTATCCAGGGCAAAGCCGGCGTCTTTCATCGCTTCATCCGATGCGATGACGGCGTACTGCGTAAAGGGGTCCATCTTACGTGCTTCCTGGCGTGGTATGAATGCTGTTACGTCCAAGTCCTTTACCTCACAGGCAAAGCGGGTCTTGAACTTCTGGGTATCGAACTTGGTGATCGATGCAGCACCGCTAACCCCTCCCACCAGGTTTTTCCAAAAGGTTGAAACATCATTTCCTATCGGAGTAACTGCTCCGATTCCAGTAACCACAACACGTTTGAAACTCATAAAATGAACTAAAGAAAAAAATAAGATTCCCCTCGGATACCAGTAAAGGTATTACTTCACGTTATCCTGAAGATAAGCAATCGCCTGACCTACGGTTCCGATGTTCTCGGCCTGGTCGTCAGGGATAGAGATGTTGAATTCTTTTTCGAATTCCATAATTAACTCCACAGTATCAAGCGAGTCCGCTCCGAGGTCGTTTGTGAAGCTAGCTTCGTTGGTGACTTCCGATTCCTCTACGCCGAGCTTCTCGACGATAATCTGCTTAACTCTTTCTGCGATTTCTGACATTTTATTGAACACTTTTTGGTTAAAAACGCAACAAAGAAATATATTTCAGTTCATTTTTTCAAAAATAATTGGAAAAAGAAGTTTCAAAACAACAGCCGGCAAATCCGGGCCGGGGAAAAAACTAAAACAATTTCAGGATTTTCGGGACGGAATCCAATTTTATGCTGGTCTATACCGGCTGTAATAGTAGTTTTGTACAAATTATTTAATATGAATTTCTCTCAGGTATTATGATGATCACCCGATTGCAGCATACGGATTCCGGAAACTTTTTCTTAATGGCGGGCCCCTGTGCGATCGAAGGCCGGGATATGGCGCTGAAGATTGCCGGGCAGATCGCCGGGATTACCGACAGGCTCCGCATTCCTTTCGTATTCAAGGGCTCTTACCGGAAGGCCAACCGGACTCGGCTGGATTCTTTCACCGGGATAGGCGACGAAGCGGCGCTGGAGGTGCTGAAGGAGGTCGGTGAGACTTTCGGCGTACCCACGGTGACGGATATCCATGAGGCATCGGAAGCATCGCTTGCAGCCGGGTACGTGGATATCCTGCAGATACCTGCTTTTTTATGCCGCCAGACGGATCTCCTGGTAGCGGCGGCCAGGACGGGGAAGGCGGTCAACGTAAAGAAAGGGCAGTTCCTGTCTGGTGCTTCCATGCGGTTTGCGGTGGAAAAAATAAAGGAGACAAACCCCACTGCCCCGGTGATCCTTACAGACCGGGGCAATACTTTCGGCTACGGAGACCTGGTGGTCGATTTTCGCAATCTCCCCGAGATGCAAAGCTTCGGCGTGCCGGTGGTAATGGATTGCACGCATTCCCTTCAGCAGCCCAATCAAACCAGCGGAGTGACGGGAGGAAAGCCTCAGCTGATCGCCAC
>JBEBSO010000262.1:0-5711 GCA_040394275.1 Telluribacter sp. | reverse complement strand
AATAGGTGTAGCCCGCCCAGAAAAAAAACCTCAGCCCCGACACGCCCGTCGTGCCGAAAACCGTCTTTTCGGGATGCAGGTCAAACTGGGTATAGAGGCTGTACAACTCAGGGGTAATAAACACGAGGACAAGCCCGGCAGCAGCCAGCCACCTCAGGTGAAACAGCTCCTTCCATTCTCTCCGCATGGCGATTCCTCCGGCAATGGCTGCGCCTATGATGATAAGCACAAAAATCCCCTTCGTCATCACCGCACAGGCGGCAAGCAGGCTCCCGTACACGAGAGACAGGCCGTTCCGCGCCCGGTAGGCTTCATAAAAACAGTATACGGCCCCGATAACCAGCGCGGTCAGGTAAGGTTCGGCCCGGACGTCGTTATCGGAAATGATGAGGTGTTCGGAAGTCAGGAGAATAAGCACGGAGAGCCTGGCCGTATGCCGTCCGTAAAAACCCAGCGCAAACCGGTAGGTAAAAAAGGCGCCGGCCAGGGTAAAAATGAGTGCGGGAATTTTATAGGCAAAGGTATTGATGCCGAATACCTTCAAAGACAAAGCAGTGACCCAGAACGGGAAATGCGGCTTATCCAGCCAATCCTGTCCATGGACAAACAGGTCGGCGAAATTACCGGATTCGGCCATCGTCCGCGATACCACCGCGTACAGCGTGGCGTCTGTCCCGATGACCGGGGCAAACAAGCCCGTGCCATGTACTATGACTGCCAGCAGGATGAGACAGGCGGACAATTTGTCGGTACCGGGTTTCATAAGAGGCTGCGCTTAATTGTTTCCTGCAAAGATATCCCTGCCGGCGACTAACTTGTAATATGTGCAAAACAAATTATCTTGCAGACAATTCGGCCGGATCCATCGGCTGGGCCGTATCGGCTCGCCCGGTTTCAATGATTTTCCCTTAAACCGGCCCTTACTTCAATTAAATGAAAGCACTCGTTCTAGGAGGTGGCTCGATGAAAGGGGCCTACCAGGTAGGCTGCATCAAAGCGATATTCGAAAGCGGATTTGAACCTGACATGATCTACGGCATATCCGTAGGCGCGCTGAATTCGACTTACCTGGCCAACGAATCGGGCCGGAGAGCAGCGGAAGGGCTGGAAATCGACTGGCCTGCCATCGGCAGGGAGCTGCTCGAATTCTGGATCAGGAATATCACCAGGCCGCAGGATGTCGCCCTCCTCCGCCCCCGCCTGTCCCTCGGGTTCAATACGCTGCTGAGCCGTTACGAAGGGCTCCTGGACCCGTCCCCGCTCCACAACCTGATACGAAAATCCATCAATACGGACTACCTGAGAAAAAGTCCGGTAAAGCTGAAAATTTCGGCGGTAAACGTGATGGACGGGCAGATATGCGACGCAACGCCCGACCATCCGGATTTTATCGAATACATGATGGCCAGCTCGGCCATCCCTTTGCTTATGCCTGCTATCCCGATCGGCGGAGCAGACCGTATGTTTCTCGACGGGGGGCTCCGGGAGGTAGCCCCGGTACGCCAGGCTGTCGCTGACGGCGCCACCGAACTCGTAGTGGTGGCCTGTCACTCCCAGCACATACAGCATACTCCTGATTTTTCGCCGCTCAATTTCATCAGCCTGCTGGAACGGGTAAGGGAAATTACCGTCAACCAGATCGTCAACTCCGACATCGAATGGATCCAGAGCTACGCGGACCGCTCGTCCCTGAGGGGAAATCCCATAAAGCTGACGGTGATCCGGCCGCACGAGCCGCTCGTGCTGGACCTCCAGCGCTTCGAGGTCAAAGACATTTCCAAGCTTATCGTCGAAGGATACAAGATTGCTCTGGAAGCATTGAAAAAGGCGAACGCACCGGCCTGAACAAAAAAGACCATCCGGAAGCTTTTCGCTTACCGGATGGCCGACACAACTAAACGCTTGTTTTTCTCTAATCTACTGTAGTAACGACGGACCGGCTGACGTTAGTATATACGGGAAGCCCGGACAGGCGGATCCGGAGATCTTTCAATAAAAAGCTCAAGTCAAATATCGGTTGTATGACAAATCCCGGACACGGAGTCAAAGTCTCCGTATGCATTCCCACCTACCAGCACGAAAAGTACCTGGCCAGGGCGCTCGATGGCGCACTGGCCCAGCAGACCGGTTTTCCCTTTGAAATTGTCGCCGGCGACGACGGGTCCTCTGACCGGACGCCGGAGATTCTCCGCGAATACGCGGCAAAGCACCCGGACATCATCCGCGCATTTCTCCATGAAAAAAACCTGGGGCCGTCCCATCCCAGGGAATTTGCCGGCAGGAACAACGTGCTCCTGCTGCTGAAAGCATGCCGGGGCCGGTACGTGGCGCTTTGTGAAGGAGACGATTACTGGACAGACCCGCTGAAGCTCCGCAAACAGGCGGACTTTATGGATCAGCATCCTTCGTATGCGCTCTGCCACCACAACCTGGAAGTCATTTACGAGGACAACAGCCCCTCTCATCCCTTTAACGCTCCTGATCAGAAGCAGGATTCCACCATTGCGGACCTGCTCAGGGACAAATGGTTTATCGGCACCGCGAGTACGCTGTACCGCAACTATTTCCTGGCGGAAGATTTCGCAGACTGGCACCGGGAGGCCGCCGCGGGCGACTGGGCGCTTACCCTGCAGATCGCGGCACGGGGGTCTATACGTTATCTGCCGGAAACAATGGGCGTCTACCGCCGGCACAAGGGTGGCCTGAGCCATGTGCAGGCGGACACCAACCGATTCTTCCTGGAGAACCGGAGACAGATGTTCGAAAATGTCAACAGGTGGCTCGGCGGGAAGTACGAAGAGGTGATTTCCGAAACGCTCAGGAAGTACGACGAAAAATTAGTTTTGCTTTCAAAGATTGAAAATTCCTGATATTCCTGCTTAATTTGCATCAGGATAAACGCCCGATGCGCTCCACCATACAATTTTGACGGCCGACAGTGAAACTTAGCGTAGTAATACCTGCTTATAACGAAGAAGAGTCTCTCCCCCAAACCCTGCGTTCCCTGAGCAGCTGCCTGAAAAGGCACGGCATTCCGCACGAAATATGCGTCACCAACGACAATTCGAAAGATGGCACGCTGAAAGTCCTGGAAGCGCTCTCCGGGGAAATCCCTGAACTGGTGTATTTTACGAATACAGGTCCGAACGGTTTCGGCTACGCCGTACGCTACGGGCTGGAACGGTTCACAGGTGACTGCGTGGCGGTATTTATGGCGGATATGTCCGACGACCCGGAAGACCTTGTGAAGTTTTATAACAAGATGCTTGAAGGAGACTACGACTGTGTCTTCGGATCAAGATGGGAAAAAGACGGCCGGGTATACGATTATCCCAAGGTCAAGAAAATCGTCAACCGGCTCGCGAACTTCATCGTCAGGATTGTTATGGGCATCAGCTATACCGATACGACAAACGCCTTTAAGCTCTACAAGCGTGAAACCATCGAAGGGCTGAAACCCTTTCTTTCCCCTCATTTCAACCTCACCATCGAGTTGCCGCTGAAGGCCATCGTACGGGGTTACAGCTATGCTGTGGTGCCCAACAGCTGGACAAACCGGAAATACGGGGAATCCAACCTGAAAATCAAGGAAATGGGTACCCGCTATTTCTTCATACTCATGTACTGCTTTATTGAGAAGTATTTCTCCCGCGGCGACTACAAGAAGAAATAATTTCCCGGCTAGACGATCCTGTACCGGCTACCGGGAAGCATACGGAGCAAGCCCTGGAACTCCAGGTGCAGCAGGAGATTGGCCAGCTTACCGGCGGGAAGGCCGCTGCCGGCGCTCAGCCGGTCAATATGCACCTCCTGTTCACGCCTCAACAGCGCCAGGACCATTCCCTCCTCCTGTGTAAAGCCGTCGAATACCGGTGACGGACCTGCGGTCTCCTCTTCCCCTGAGAGAGGAACTGTCCA
Source organism: Telluribacter sp. (assembly GCA_040394275.1). Taxonomy (GTDB): domain Bacteria; phylum Bacteroidota; class Bacteroidia; order Cytophagales; family Spirosomataceae; genus JBEBSO01. Next base: position 1,793 of record JBEBSO010000262.1, on the reverse strand, counting down.
GTTCAGCCCTTTTGCCATTTCCTCAACGGAGGTAAATATTGCGGCTTTGTGCTCGCGGATCAGGCCATTGCAGCCTGCCGATTGGGCATTGGTCAGGTTGCCGGGTACGGCAAAAACATCCCGGTGGTAGTTCTGCGCAAACTCCGCGGTAATCAGGCTGCCGCCCTTCTCCCCCGACTCCACAACGACAAGCAGGTCACACATGCCCGCTATCACACGGTTGCGGGCCGGGAACCTCATGAAGTCCGGCTTCGTATCCAGGGTGCTCTCCGTTAGAAGCCCACCCCCGCCGGCGATCATTTCCTGGGCGGTCCGGCGGTGTGCGGACGGGTAAATCGTCTCCAGCCCGTTGGCCATCACCCCGATGGTAGCCAGGTTGTTTTTCAGGCAGGCCCGGTGGGCCACGATATCCACACCATAGGCAAGGCCGCTCACCACAAGCGGCCGGAAAGGCCCCAGCCCGCGGACGATCTCCTCGGTCATTTCCCTGCCATAGTCGGAGATTTTCCGGGTTCCGACGATACCGACCGAATACCGGGAATTCAAAGGGGCGTCTCCCTTAAAATACAATACGGCAGGTGAATCATAAAGCGGCTTGAGTCGCCTGGGATAAGCTTCGTCTGTGAAGAACAGCAGGGCAATTCCCTCCTTCAGGCATTTTCTCCACTCCTCCTCCGACGCCTTCAGCATCTCTTTTCTGCGGATCTGCCGGGCCGTCTTTTCACCGATCCCCCTGATCCGGACCAGCTGCCGGAAGCTGAGGTCAAATACGCCGGAGGGAGATCCGGCAAACCGGAGGAGATGCCTGATCGTTACCGCTCCTACGCCGGGCGTGCCGGCCAGGGCCAGCAAGTGGATTTTTTCGTTTTCAGTCATAGTGCATGTGATAGCTCTATGGCAAAATACAAAAAACGGCCTACGTAAAGAAAAAAAAACATCATTTTCCCGCCAGCCCTACGCCTTTCGGCCGGAGGCTGCGCTGCTAGTCGTCAATCCCGATGCCCAGCGGGCTGTTGATGGACGTGAGCGGCAGCTTCACACTTTGCGTCAGGACGGTGTTGCCATTTTCATCCGCCAGGTAGCACCGCCATTTGCCGGAATCTACCTGTATGCTTTGCGAATTGACCGGGAAAGCGCAATCCCTGATATTAAAATCGTCCAGGTGCCCTTCCGACTCGGTCACCCAGCAATAAGAGGAATAGCCTCCCTGTACGGAAATGTTGGTCTGCCCCCCCTGCTTGCTGACGACAAGGGCAGGAGCCGTCAGTGCGCTCACCGGTGAAAGCGCCAGGATATCAGCTCCTCCCGGTGGCTGCGGAAACGCACCGGTTGTTCCCGTCCCCAGCATCTCGCCCATTTTCAACAACCCGCTCTCCGTGAAATGCAGATCGCTGGCGTCCCTGTCCGGGGTGTCCACATCGTCGGAATAATAAGCACCCCAAACCCGGTTCGAGGTGGAGGCGTAGGTAAGCTTCTGACCTTCAACGACGTCGTTATAAGTCTGTCCGTCAAAATAGGAAACCAGCGAAATGGCCCAGCCGAGCCCGGCATTGAAATGCTCCCGGGTTTTGGCGATCACTGCCTCCAGCTTTGCCTGGTAATCTCCCGGAGAAGTAGGGTACCCCATCATGTTGAGATAGGTTTCAGACTCCCCTTGGTGCCATACCAGTCCGCGCGCGCCAAACATTCCCCCATAGTAGTTGAGGGCTACGCGCAGGTTTTTGTAGGGCTGTCCGACCGGATTGTCCGGACAGTTCTGCCACCAGGGATGACTTGTCATTCCGTCGGGGTTT
>JBEBSO010000261.1:0-5716 GCA_040394275.1 Telluribacter sp. | reverse complement strand
CAGTATGCGCCCGGGGTCATAATCGGCTCCTCCGGCACCTTCGACACGCTCGTCGACATGTACTATCAGCACCATTTCCGGCAGGCGCCGCCTGAACGTCCCCGGAGCTTCCGGCTCCCGGACGGCGAATTCCATCGTATACTGGAGCTGGTGCTGACCCGCGACCGGGCGGAAAGACTGTCTCTCCCGGGTATGATCGAACTGCGTGTAGACACCATTGTGGTGGCTTCGCTGCTGATCGACTACCTGCTCGGGACCTTTTCTATCCCGGCCATCAGGGTATCGTCCTTCTCCCTGAAGGAAGGCGTGCTGGACCGGCTGATCTCGGCAGAGTCCTGAATCCCGGCCACCTGCTTTCCCCCGATGAGCCATTCCAGGTATTTGCCCGGGCTATTTTTATACACCAAAATTTCCTCCCTACCGGATATTTAAAGAAAAAAATTAAAATATATAATGTATTTAATAAATTTTAATAATTATATTTGTCATGAAATGGAATAAATACATAAAAGATAAGATAATTCTACTGACATGTTCCAACTTTCAAATGAGCACCAAATGAAGAAAAACATTTTACCCCCCCTGGTCTTATTCCTGCTGCTGCTTGTTCCTTTTCTGGGCCATGCGCAGGACAAAGCGCCCGTTTCAGGAGTGATTCGGGATGAGAAAAATGAACCTGTCGCCGGCGCAGCCGTCGTCGAGAAAGGGACGCAAAACGGAACCTCTTCGGACATAGACGGGAACTTTACGCTCCGGGTTTCGCCGGGAGCCACGCTGGTGGTTTCCTTCATGGGCTATGCAAGCCAGGAAATCGCCGTCAACAACCGCACCACCCTGGAGGTAACCCTGCAGCCGGATGCCCGCCAACTCCATGAAGTGGTCGTCACGGCCCTGGGCGTCTCGAAGGAAAAAAGGCAGCTGGGCTTTTCGGTAACCGAAGTAAAAGGCGCCGAGCTGGCCAAAACCAACGAGGTAAACCCCATCAATGCCCTGCAGGGCAGGGTGGCCGGCGTCCAGATCGACCAGGGTGCGGGCGGGCTGTTCGGAAGCTCCAAAATCGTGATCAGGGGCAATTCCACGCTGGGGACAAACAACCAGCCGATCTTCGTCATTGACGGGGTAATCATGGACAACAACACCTTCAGCGGAACCGGCCGCGATTTCGGAAATGACTTTAAAAACCTCAACCCGGAAGACTTCGCCTCCGTCTCCATCCTGAAAGGCTCTGCCGCCGCCGCACTTTACGGAAGCCGGGCCATCAACGGGGTCGTGCTGATCACCAGTAAAAAAGGGACCAGGAAAAGCGGGCTGGGCGTGTCTCTCAACCAATCCCTCAACATCATGGATCCCTATGCAGGACCTGATTTCCAGAATAAATTCGGGGGAGGCACCGTCGGCGGGTTCTTTACAGACAACCGCGATCCGAACTACAAGCCCGAAGACCAGTGGAACACGAAAGTATTCCCGACCGACCCGGTTACCGGCAGGCCCTACATCGATCACCAGATCAACCGGGAGCTCGAAAACTGGGGGCCCAGAATGCTCGGCCAGGAGGTCACCAACTATGACGGTACGCCTGCCAGGTATCTTCCCCAGCCCAACAACTTCCTGGATGCCTTTAACACCGGCGTCGGCTACAATTCCAACATTGCCGTGGAAGGCGGCTCGGAACAGTCGACCGTCCGGCTGTCGTATAATCACAACCGGGGTACGGGCGTCGTACAGAACAACAGCTTCATCAAAAATGCATTCGATCTGCGGGCCACCCACCGGCTGACTTCCTACCTCGATATCGACGCGAGCGTAGCCTACAGCCGCTTTAACGGGAAAAATCCGCCGCGACTGGGCGGGCTGGACGCTTTCGGCTCTTTCAATTTCGGAAAGCTGTTTTCGTGGATGCTCCCCCGCAACTACGATACCAGGTACTGGATGCGGCGAGAGAACTACGTCAGCAAGCTGGGCGGCGCCCCCGACCCTGCCAACGCCGACGAAACCAACAAAGCCCCCGAATCCCGCTTCTGGTTTGCCCTTTTTGAAAACGAATACCTCCAGGATGAGCAATTGCTGAGGGGCCGGCTCGCCGTCAACGTCCAACTCGCCGAATGGGCCAGGCTGATGGTAGAGGGAAATATCAACAATACATACATCAAGCAGGAAAACAAGGAGCTCGGGCAGGGCATCAACTTTTCCGGCGGCATGTACGGGCTCGGGTTTGAGCACCGGGACAGCAGGTTCCTGAAAGGGCTGCTGATGCTGAACAAGGACATCCATCCCGATTTCAGTGTGTCCGGCTACGTCGGCGCCGAGCTCCAGCGCTTCTCCACGACATCGGAATACGTCGAAACCCGCGGCGGCCTGAGCTATCCCGGAAACTATTTCCTGGCCAATTCGATCAACCCGGTAAACGTAGACGCAGGGATCAAACGACGTAAAAGCTTCAACTCACTGTACGCAAGCGCGGATTTCGCATACAAGAACACCCTGTTCCTGCAAACCACCTGGCGGGGAGACTGGTCTTCGGCCCTCACCTACGCGGACGGCAGCGGCAACAACTTCTTCAACTACCCCGCGGCAAGTCTTTCCTGGATTTTTACGGAAACCGTCAGAACCCTTCCCCCGTGGGTCAGCTTCGGTAAGCTGAGGGCCAACATCGCCGCACTGGGATCCGATACCGATCCGTTTACGCTTAACCCGGGCTTCGCCATGAAGGATTTCAGCCGGGCCAACGGCGGAGAGGTACAGACCTCCACCTATTCAAGCGCCCGCATGCTTCAGAAAAACATCAAGCCTTCCCGGAAAATCTCTTCCGAGATCGGTGCGGAAGCCCGCTTTTTCGGAGGAAGGGCAGGATTTGACATCAGCCTGTACCGGGATAACACCCGCAACCAGATCATCGACATCTCCACCCCCCTGGAAAGCGGGATCAATGCCCTGCTGATCAACGCCGGTAACATCCAGAACCAGGGGATCGAAATTACGCTCGACGGGACGCCGGTCAAATCCGGGGATTTCACCTGGAATACCTCTCTCAACTATTCACGCAACCGGAACAAGATCATCGAGCTGTATCCCGGACGCACGGAATACCAGCTGCCCGACGCCACCATCGGTGAAGTAACGACCTGGGCCGTAGTAGGAAAATCTTACGGCACCCTCCGCTCCCAGATCCACTCCATGCCGTTCAGGGGAGAGGCCAATGATCCGCGCAACGGCCTCCCGATCCTTGCCTGGCGCTCGGATGCAAGAGCCGCCTTTCCCGCGAGAAGCAACGAATGGCAGGACATCGGCGATATCAACGCCAACTTCAGGGGTGGATGGGACAACACCTTCACCTATAAAAATCTCAGCCTGAATGTACTGCTCGATACCAAAATGGGCGGCGACTTTGTCGCGCTGAGCTATCGTTTCGGCACGCACACGGGCGTATTCCCCAACTCGCTGCCCGGCAGGGACGCCGAGCACGGGGGCATCACCTGGACCAGCAAATACGACAACAAGGCCTATGACGACGGGATCATCCCCGAGGGGGTGTTTGCACCCGGGCAAAAAGTGGACCTCCCCAACGGCACCCAGCAGGATGTAGGCGGGATGACTTACCAGGAGGCCTACGATAAAGGCTACGTAGAGCCTACCCACCTGCCGCAGTACATGTACCGCTACGGATCGTCCTCCACCGGCGTCTCCGATTTCTGGATCCTGAAAAATTCATGGGTTGCCCTGCGCCAGGTTGCGCTGAGCTACGCCTTCCCCGCTTCGGTGTATGAAAAGCTGAAATTGAACGGGTTGTCGCTGGGCGTGGTCGGCCGGGACCTGCTGTACATCTACCAGTCCCTGCCCTACAATTTCAACCCGGCATCGAACAACTCCAACAACACGGCGTTTTCGGGTGAGCAGGGCTTCCTGCCGAAAACCCGGAATTTCACCTTTACCCTCAGGGCTTCATTTTAAGATCACGTGATGTTTGATAACACCAGCTTACAGATAGAGATTATGAAAAATTACAGAAAATATCTTGCGATCACAGGTCTCACCCTGGCTTTGGGCGGAGCTGTATCCTGTACCGACAACTTCAGCGAAATCAACAAGGACCCGAGCATAGTCACTACGCCTGAAATCAAGTTCCTGCTTTCCTACTCCCAGGATAAGATCATTACCTACCAGGGCACGGAATGGGTATGGGAGAGCATGGAACAGCTGCTGCGGTTTACACAGCATGTAACCACCGACCCCTATGAAATGACGACCAACGTCAATACGAGGTACAGCAATTACTACGAGCACATCCTGCCCAACCTGTTCGAGATCCGGCGCCAGATCGCCGCGAAGCCCGACAAGGACAACTACCAGAAAATGACCGCCGTCACCTATATCCTCCAGGTGATGCACGGGATCAAGGTCACCGACATGAACGGCGCGATCCCCTATCTGCAGGCGATACAGGGCAGGTACGAAGGCAATTATTCGCCGCAGTACGACCCGCAGGAAACACTTTTCAATACCTGGCTGGGTGAGCTGGACGATGCTATTGCCACCTTGTCCAATACTTCGCTGACCAATCAGAATACCTACGGCACGAGCGATATCTATTACCATGGAGACGATGCAAAATGGATCATGCTGGCCAACAGCCTCAAGCTGAGGATCGCTGCCAGGCTGGAAAACGCCGACAACGCCAAAGCAAGGGAGATTTTCCAGCAGGTCATGCAAAATGCAACCGGCCCGATTACCACCGACGATGCTCAGGTAGCTTACCAGAGCATCGACTATATCCCCTTCGGGACTTCGGGCGACATCAACTACCGCAGCACACGCTACGCCACTATGTCGATCATGAAGTTTCTCAAGGCATCGAATGATCCCCGGCTGGGCATCTATTTCGAAAAAAACAGCCTGCAGGGCAGCTTCAGGGATTCGCTGGCGGCCTACCAGGTTACCCTGCCTTCCTTCATTGACCCGGCAGACCCGCTGATCGCCTACCAGGGCGGGCCGGCCGAATTCTCGACCAATCCCGTGGTGGCCGGTTACATGAAAAATGCATTCATGATCGGGAGAACCAACTATTTCCTGATCTCTCCCATCAACAGGAAGTTTTTCTCTCCCCGGTACAACGCGCCCACCGCAACGGGGGTATTCAAGGATGTGCCGGTGTCGGCCGCCGAAACGTGCCTGCTTATCGCGGAGTTCATCCAAAAGGGATATGCCGGGGGCATCAATACGAAAGGCACTGCTGAAGACTGGTACAAAAAAGGCATCGCTTCCTCCATCCGGACCATGAACGATATCGCCGTGGCAGCCCAGAGCACCACTGCCTTTACCGGTGACGGCGCCGCGGTGATCGCTGCCTACCTCGCGCATCCCCAGGTCAGCCTGAACGGGACCAACGATTTGGAGCGGATTTATATCCAGCAGTATCTCAACTTCTACAGGAACGCCAACGAAGCTTTCGTATTCGGCAGGAGAACGGGATACCCCAGAAAATCGTCTGCCTACTATGCGCGCGAGCCCTTCACCGAAGTGATCCCCAGGAGGTTCTGGACAACCGATCCGGGCGAGGTCAACCGCACAAACTGGCAGGCTGCCATGTCCGCCCAGGGATTCACGCCCAATGCGAGAGACGTGAACACGCTCAGCACGCAGCGGATATGGTATGACAAAACAGCCCCGGCCTTCGGCGAGGGCAACTAACCGTTCACACACTGCGCTGCGCTGCGGCCGT
>JBEBSO010000260.1:0-5733 GCA_040394275.1 Telluribacter sp. | reverse complement strand
AATTCGCCTGCGGCTCATTTCGCCGGAATAATCCTACTTCCGGGGCGGCGGACCGCTTTGTATGCACATTCGCTTAGGCTCTTTTCATGTGTATAAAGAGTTCAGACCGGCCCGGCCGGGAAGAGATATTTACCGCGCCTCCTCCTGTCACCCCCCGGTTTTTTTTGTAAATTGAGCTTATCTGTCAAAAAACGCATTGTATTGCCTGCAAAATCCGAATCATCCGTTTCTTCGGAAAGAAGCGCAAAAATATCAAAAAAACCGTCATAGTTTTGGAACCGGGTACATTACTTTAGGCGGGTCGAAACCACCTGAAAAAAAGCCGATGAAAAATATAATACTGACCTTCTTCCTCCTGCTTCCTGCCGGCACCCGGGCGCAGTTCCCGGATTCGCTGGCCCTGGGTAACCTGGCCCGGGCCCTGGATGCGCTGCAGCAAAGCAGCCTGATGTACAACGGGATCGTCGGCTTCTCACTGGCTTCTGCGGACAACGGGCGGGAAATCCTTTCCGTCAACGCCGGGAAATCACTCCCTTCGGCTTCCACGCTCAAGCTGTACACGACAGCCACTGCCCTGGCGGTGCTGGGTCCCGGCTTTACCTACAAGACCTACCTCGAATACGAGGGAAGCATCCGGAACGACACGCTCTACGGCCACCTTTACATCCGCGGAACCGGCGATCCCAGCCTGGGCAGCAGCAGGTTCAGGGGATACCCGGGACCGGAAGAGATCACCGGCAGATGGAGGGATGCCGTCAGCGCCGCGGGCATCCGGCACATCAGCGGGGACATCATCGCCGACAACAGTGCTTTTACCGCCTCTCCCCTGGCCGACTCCTGGAGCTGGGGCGACCTGGGCAATTATTACGGGGCGGGCGTAAACGGCGTCAATATCAATGAAAATGCCTACTCGGTTGTGTTCAGGCCGGGCAAAACGGAAGGCGCCAAAGCGGAGCTGGTCGGCACCCATCCCGTCCTCTTCGGAAAACGCATGACAAACCTGGTCACGACGGGCAAAGCCGGATCGGGGGATAAGGTCAATATTTACGCCGCGCCGGGCGCAGATGAAATCCGGATGACCGGGACCGTCCCGCGGGGGCCCGCTACCTTCACGGTCAAGGGCGCGCTGACGGACGGCGCGCTGTATGCCGCGGAGCTGCTTTCCCATACCCTGCTGCTTTCGGGCATCAGCCTTGGAGGGAAGCCGCAGGTCATCGCGGTTTCGGGCGCCTACGGCGCCCGATCCCTGCTTCACACGCAAACCTCCCCTCCCCTGTCCGAAATCTGCAGGCAGACCAACCTGTGGAGCGTAAACATCTTCGCGGACGGGCTGCTGAAAAGCACGGCGCTCAGGCTCGGCAGCCCGGCAGATTTTGATGAGGCAGTGGCGGCAACGGTCACGTACTGGCAAAACCTGGGGCTGCCGCTTGCCGGCTTTTACCCGAAAGACGGAAGCGGGCTCTCTCCCTCCGGCACGGTGACCGCCTCCAACCTGACCGGCCTGCTCCACCTGGTATACCACCGGCCGGAATTCAGCGCCTACTACGAAACGCTGGCCGTGCTCGGCCAGACCGGTACCGTCCGCAACCTGGCAAAAAATACCCGCGCAGCAGGGAACCTGCGCGTAAAAAGCGGATCTATCGAAGGTACCCGGGCATATGCCGGATATGTAACGACGCGGAGCGGCGCCTTGCTGAGCTTTTCCGTCAACCTCTACCGGTATGCACCCGACCGGGCCGGCGAGGCGGTAACGGAGCTCACCAAAATCATGACACTTATCGGGGAGCTGTGAAGCAGCTCCCTCCCAACGTAAAGTCCCATGCTGAAACGAACCGCACAGCTGATCTTCTTCTCAAATTATTTCACAGGCGTACTCGCCGTCTCCCTGGCTGTGGAAACGGCATTTCAGCTGCATATTCCGCCGGCTTCCCCGGTTTTTTACCTCATGCTGTTTTGCGCGACCGTGCTGTACTACACCCATCCCTATACCATTCCCCGGTCCGGCCACCTGCCGGGCAACCCGCGTACCCGGTGGTATGCCGCACACAGGAGCTTCTGGCGCATCAGCCAGCCGCTGCTCCTGATACTATTCATTCCAAGCTTTCTCTGGCTGTCGATCACCCGCTTTCTTCTCTCCGGGCCGCTGTTGTCCCCGCTCCGGCTGCTGGCGCTGGCGGCATTGCTGGCGACCGCTTCCTACAACAAGCTGATACCGGGTCTGAAGGCCAACCTGAGGGACATCGGGTGGCTGAAACCCTGGACAGTAGGCTTCGTCTGGGCTGTCATGGTGACGACGCTGCCGCTGATCCTGCACCAGACCGGGTTTAAATCCCGGACCGCCGACCCTCCCCTGTCCGACTGGTATTTCATCAACAACTGGATGTTCTTTACCGTCAACGCCATTATTTTTGACATAAAAGACTACGCAACAGACGCCAACGGCCACCTGAAAACGCTGGTGGTCCGGATCGGGCTCCGGAGGGTCATTTTCTCGGTGCTCATCCCGCTTGTGGTCACCGGCCTGCTCCTGTTTCTCGCGATCGCCTGGCGTATGGAATTCCCGCCTTTTCGCGTTTTCCTTAATGTTATCCCGTTCGCCGCCTTGCTGGCGGCCATTTATTCCATGCGCAAAAGGAAAAATATCCTTTACTACCTCATCGCGATCGACGGTATACTGCTGCTGAAAGCAGCGTGCGGAATCCTCGGTGAAACACTGACCAGCTGATGACCAATGACTACGATCCCATCGCGCGGACCTACGATTTCCTGAGCAGGCTGGTCTTCGGCCGGGCCCAGCGGAAGTCCCAGACCGATATGCTCCGGAAGATTCCTCCCGGGGATAAGATCCTGATCGTCGGGGGTGGTACCGGCTGGATACTCGACGAAATCCGGCAGCGCTCACCGGGCACCTGCCCCGAGATTACCTACGTGGAAAAATCGAAGCGGATGATCGCGCTCTCCCGGGAAAGAAACTTCCCGGCTTCCCGCATCCGGTACATCCGCTGCGCCGCCGAGGAGTTCCGGACGACGGAAAGGTTTGACCTGATCATCACGGCCTTCCTGTTTGACAATTTCCGGCAGGCCGACGCCGAATGCCTGTTTGACCGGCTCCACGGGCTGCTGCACGAAAAGGGTCGGTGGCTGTACTCGGATTTCTACCGGCAGGACGTCCTCTGGCAGAAGGCGCTGCTCGGCCTGATGTATGTGCTGTTCAGGGCCGCCTGCCGCGTGGAGGCCCGGGCGCTTCCCTCCGTCGAGCCGCTTTTCAGAAAAAACGGATACCTGGCAATAGAAGAAGCGGGGTATTTTCGTAACTTTATCAGATCGGCCGTCTACACCAGGCCATTTCAGACCACCTCAACCTGAATTAAAATGAAGATCGGAATCGCTGCCGATCACGGCGGCTTTGCATTAAAGCAGGTACTCCTGCAGCACCTGCGGGCGGGCGGCTACGAAGTCGCCGACTTCGGCGCATACGAACCGGATCCCGAGGACGATTATCCTGATTTCGTGATCCCGATGGCCAGGGAAATCGCAGCAGGAAAGCTGGAACGGGGCATAGCGGTTTGCGGCAGCGGTGTCGGCGCGTCTGTGGCCGCCAACAAGGTAAAGGGGATCAGGGCGGCCCTCATCCAGGATCATTTTTCTGCCCGCCAGGGCGTGGAGGACGACGACCTGCAGATGATCTGTCTCGGCGGCCGGACTACCGGGCCGTCCACCGCCATCGAACTGGCAGAAACCTTCCTGGAAGCCCGGTTCTCCGGCCTGGAGCGCCACAAGAGGAGGCTGCAGAAGATCGCCCGGCTGGAAGACTGACAATACCCGGCCGAATATTATTCCGCTCATTTTACAGTGTCGCTAACTATTCAGCGATTTATTGAAAAAAATCGATATTTTTAAAATTTTATTTCTAATTATAAAAAAACACAGAATTATATTCTGTTTCAAGAAAAAAAGGCTATCCTTTTTTGGATAGCCCCGTAAGCGGTTTCGTCGTGATTTATGGAATGAGTTAGTTTTTCAGCCGCTGCAGCTGGTGAAGGGCTTTGCTCATGAGCGAATCGCTGCTCTCCTCCGCCACGTGGTCGTGCTGCACCCATACCAGCTTGTCGGTATTGTACCCCATTTCCTCCGCCAGCTCCAGGTACTGCAGCCTGATTTTCTCCGGGATGGAAGGCTCCCTGGAAAGAATCCAGAGGTAATCCAGGTTTTTGCCTGCCACCAACGCATATTTGTAGTGGCTGTCGAGGGCAACAATGTTGTAGGGAGCATAAAAAGGACCGAGGAAAGACACCAGCAGCGCCCCTTCCGAAGCATCTCCGGCAAATTTTGCCCTGCCCACCGATTCCTTCAATTCATATTTCCTGTAGTCATATCCTCGGTTGACCACCCTCAGCGAACCGTCCCGGTTCATCGAATAGTGGGCGGTTGTGTTGTTCAGGTGACGCTCAAAAAAATAATCGAGGCGGGCAACTTCATACCATTTTCCCAGAAACCGCTCCACATCGAAATTCCCGACCGGCACCAGCCCGTGGTGCTTCCTGGAACGACGGTTCCGATAGTAAAGTGCAATCCCTCCTATGGCCAGCAGCCCGGTAAACAAAACACGCTTTTTCATAGATGCATGATTAATAGCCAGTAATAAAACCCGGGCACCGCGCTGCACCAGCCGAAACACCCGTAATTTATTTCCTACCAAAACCGTGCCTGCACCTTAAAAAGTCTCCCGCAGCTATTCTACTATTTTATCCGGGCCCGGGAAACTAAAAAAAACTAACTTGCACCGGCTTATCCTGAAACAACTATGAAGAGCAAGTATTCCATTGACCGCAGACAGTTTCTTTCTCTTTCTGCCGCTACGGCGGCCGCAACCTTCTCTTCGGCCTTCGCTTTCGCCGCTCCGCTCCCGACGGGAAAAAAATTGCATGTCGGTGTGGTAGGCGGAAGATTCGGACTGGGGTTTTATTTCAACGAGCATCCCAACTGCGTGGTAGAGGCGGTGAGTGACCTGCTCCCTGACAGGAGGGCGGCGCTGATGAAAACCTACAAGTGCACCAAGTCCTACGAATCCCTGGAGCTGCTGCTGAAAGACCCGAAAATAGAAGCGGTAGCCCTGTTTACCCCGGCTCCCGACCATGCCCGTCATACCATCGAGGCGCTGAAAGCCGGTAAGCACGTGTTGTGTGCCGTGCCGGCAGCATTGACCCTGGAAGATTGCCACCAGGTGCTGCAGGAAGTGAAGCGATCAGGACTCACCTATATGATGGCAGAAACTTCCGTATACAGGCAGGACACGATCACAGCCAAACAACTCTTCCGGGAAGGGAAATTCGGGACATTGTTCAGCAGCGCCGCCCAATACTATCACCCGGGCCTGGAGGTGCTCTATTTTTCCAACGACGGAAAGCCGACCTGGCGCCACGGGCTGCCTCCCATGCTCTACCCGACCCACGTCACCTCCTTTTTGATCTGTGTAACCGGGGAACGGCTTACCCATGTGACCTGCCAGGGCTGGGGAGACGACAGCCCGGTGCTGAAAGGCAATCCGTACAACAATCCGTTCTGGAACGAATCCGCTTTTTTCAGAACCAGCCTCGGGCACGCTTTTACGGGGGAGGTGTTCTGGAAAGGGGCGGTGGTCGGATGCGAAAGAGGCGAATGGCGCGGTGATAAAATGAGCTTCTTCAGCTCCTACAAAAACAACGAGGTGCATTTTGTGGAAGCAACGGAGAA
>JBEBSO010000259.1:0-5744 GCA_040394275.1 Telluribacter sp. | reverse complement strand
GCTGAATATGACCTCGGTGCAGTTCGGCTAGCGGTGCGGAGGGTTACTGCGTATTGACCATAAACATGGCCGTCTGCGGAAAGCGGCTGAACAGCTCATCCTTCAGCGCATCGCCGATCGGGAGGGCGTATACCGCCCGGGCCATACAGGACAGCCAGGCGACGGCATCTTCTTCCGTAATGGGATGGGGAAGGTGCCTGGCCCGCATCCTGGGGTGCCCGTACTGTTCGGAGTAAAGCAGGGGGCCGCCCAGGAATTGCGTGAGAAACAGCCGTTGCTTTTCCTTGATTTCTTCCTTGGATCCTTTGAAAAGACGGGAAATGACCTCGTCTTCAAAAACCAGGTCATAGAATTTATCGGTAAGCATCCGCAAAACAGGATCTCCGCCGATTCTATCGTAAAGTGGTTCGGTTTCCATAGCTTGTCAACACATGCAACATCATCTCGTCAGCATTCCTGCCGCGGAATCCGGGTTTAAATGACCGGCCAGATAAATATTTGTAAAATGATGACATCCGCCGGCTATTTTTAGTTCAAAATTTCGTATATTACTGGTATAAGCGGTACGATATGAAAAAGTATATGATTTTTTGGGCAAGCCCCCTTCTGCTCCTGGCGGACTTGTTTTCTTATGGCAAAATCACGGAACTGCTCCGCCAGCCCTCCGACCCGGCGGTCTTTGCAGGGGCGCTGCTGCTGTGTGCTTTTCTCGCCTGCAACTTTTACCTGATCCGGTATTTTTTCCTTCAATTTAAAAATAACAGTGCGCATCTATGATTAAAAGACTGGTCCTCTCGTTTGTTGTTGTGGTTATCCTCGGTATTTTCTTTGCCTCCAGCTGCACCCGGATCGACGCCGGGCATGAGGGTATTCTGGTTAAAATGTACGGTACATCCAAGGGTGTACAGGATGTGTCGCTGGTAACCGGCCGCGTATGGTTCAATCCGTTTACGGAAAGCGTGTACCAGTTCCCGGTATTCGTGCAGACGGCGGACTACGAGCCTTTTACCGTAAATGCAAAGGACGGGAGTGTTTTTGCCGTAGATCCGACCATATCCTATATTGTGGAAACGGGCAAGAGTCCGCAGATATTTAAAAAGTACAGGAAGAGCCTGAATGAGATCACCAGGACGACGCTTTACAATTATGTGAAGGATTCGTTCCGGATCCAGATGAACAAGTACACGACCGAGGAGCTGATCAGCAACCGCCAGAAGTTCGAGACAGATGTTCAGAACACGCTCGACTCTGCGTTCCGGCTAAACGGGTTCAAGCTGGAGCAGCTGACGAGCGGCCTGAAGTACCCGGAGGCGATCGTACTGGCGATCGACGCCAAAAACAGGGCCGTCCAGCAGGCGATGCAGGTAGAGACCGAGCTCAAGGTAGCTGAGGCGCAGGCCAGGAAAAAGATCGTGGATGCGGAAGCGGATGCCCGCGCCAATGAATTGCGCCAGAAGACGCTGACTCCCTTGCTGATCCAGCAGCAGTTTATTGATAAATGGGATGGCAGAACGCCGCTGTATGGCAACGTGCCTACTTTTTTTAAGAACCTTCAGTAACTTTGGCATGTCAGCCTGAGCCTGTCGAAGGCTTGTACCCCTGCCTTCGACAGGCTCAGGCTGACGATGTACTGATGTCATTACCCGCGGCGCCTACAATACGCTCTCGCGGCGGACGTTTTTAAAACCATGGATCGCATACTTAAGAGCTACCTGAAGCGCCTCACCAATCTTAGCAGCCGTAACAAGTCCCTGCTCCTCGGCCGTCTTCATGCGGAGCAGTTTGCCGATCTGCATGAAGCGGATTTCCTGTTGTCGCATGCTTCCTTCGACCTGCTTCAGTTTGTGATCCAGCGGAGGTCGCGGGTAGCCCTGTGCGATGTCCGGGACCCGCGGTACGAAAAGGTCAACCTGCTGAGCAGGCGGCTCCGTAAAATTGCCCGGACGCAGCGCTTTATCGAGGAGGAGAGCGGCGCCCAGGACCTGTACCTCGGCTACCCGTTTGTCAGGGGTAAATTTGCCGACGGTACGCCGGTGCATGCCCCCTTGCTGTTTTTCCCGGTGGGTCTTCGCGCGGACCGGGAGCAATGGTGCCTTTATCCCAGGGAAGAGACCGGTGTCAGGCTGAACAGGAGCTTTGCCCTGGCCTATGGCCATTTCAACGAAACATTGATTCCGGACCGGGTGCTGGAAACGGCATTTGAGGAGTTCCCGGCCAATGCAACGATGTTCAGAACGGAGCTGTACAAATGGCTGAACGACTCGCCTTTCCGGATCAATTTCAACCCGCAATTGTTCGAAGACAAGCTGCAGCCTTTCCATGCCCTGACGGGCGCAGACCTGGAGCTTCTGGAAAAGTCCGGAGAGCTTAAGCTGTACCCGGAGGCGGTGCTCGGGATCTTTCCCGTAGCGGGTTCTTACCTGGAGCCGGACTACCGGGCCATGCTCGGGGACGAACAGGGCCATCCCCTGCTTTCGGTAGCGGATGACCGACCCGGAGGGGAGGCGCCGGCGGAAGCAGCGGACGACAGGACGGTCGTGAGGCTGAAAGAGGAGCACATTTTACTTCCTTTTATGGCTGATGCCTCCCAGGAAAACGTGATCAGGGCGGTAAAGGAGGGCGCATCCGTGGTGGTACAGGGACCACCGGGCACCGGCAAATCCCAGTTGATATGTAACCTCATGGCAGACTTTGCCGCGCAGGGAAAACGCGTGCTCCTGGTATGCCAGAAGAGGGCTGCGCTGGATGTCGTCCATCAGCGCCTTTGCGGGGAGGGTTTGGGGAGCTTCCTGGCCCTGATCCATGATTTTCGCAACGATCGCGGCAATTTGTACCGCCAGCTGGCCGACCAGATTGAAAAGGTGGAGGCCTATAAGAAGATGAATTACAGCCTGGATGCCGTTGTATTCGAGCGGGAGTTTACCCGTGTGAGCCGCCGGATCGACCAGATCAGCGACGAGCTGACCGGCTTTCGCAAGGCATTGTTCGATGAGGAGGCCTGCGGCATGTCCGTCAAGGAGCTCTATCTCAGGAGCAGTCCCGGCCGGCCGCATGTCCAGCTCAGGTCCCATTACAGGATGCTCAGGCCTGACCGGGAGCATGATTTCAGGAGAAGGCTGCTGAGCTATATAAGGTACGCCCGGCTCCTGCAGGACAATCATCCCTGGGAAAAAAGAGTAAGCTTTGCGGGTTTTTCCGGGCGGGAGGAGGAGCTGATCAGGCAAAGCCTGGAGCGCTGGCCTTCCTTTTACCGGGAGCAGGTGGAGGCATTCAGCGCCTGGACCGGCTTTCCGTTCTCGCCGGTATTTGTACAGAACAGAAGCGTTCATGCCGGATGCCTCGAGGCGCTGGAGAGGCGGGAGCTTACTGTCCTGGCTTTACAGCTGTACCGGGCGCTGGCCCTGCGTCCGGACCGCATAGATGAGCTCAGCCCGCTTGCGGACCATGCGGTGCAGCGGCTCTCGGAATGGGACGGACTGGAAAGCTCATTGCAGGCGGCAGAGATTCCCGGCTTTCAGCAGAAGCTCCGAAATGCGGAAGCGGCCAGGCAGTCGCTGGTAAAAGGATGGATCTGGGAATGGTTTTCGCCGGACAAAACCCGGGTGGCGGAGGTGGCGGCGCTTCATGAGCTGGGTATTAGTGCGGCCGATCTGAGGCGGCTGGGCAGGCTGCTGGAGCGCAGGACGGAAGCGGAAGAATGGCTGCGGCACCCGGACCTGGATTCCCTTCCGCCGCTGCCGCAGGAAGGCGGGCCTTTACAGCAGAGACTCCTGCACTACTTTCAGGCGTTGCGGGAGGCCGTCTCCCTGGTGGTGCTCCTCCGGCAGGCAGGATCCTGGCAGCCGGTGCTGCACCAGCTGCTGGTACGGGCTGCAGCACCGGCAGAAGTGCACCGGGTCGTGGCCGGTCTGCGCGGGTGGCTGCTGCACTGGGAGAAGCGTTTTTCGGAAATGGCCCCCTGTTTCCTGGAAGTCCAGCTGAACGGCCTGGTGGAAGATCCCGGCCTGGCAGCTGTCTTCAGGGAGGCATTGGGCCGGGACTTTGATTCGATGGCTGAGATGGACGGGCTATGGGAGGAATTTGCAGACAGCGAAAAGGAAGTGGTGGCGCTGATCCTGGACAAAGGCCGGGAGGAAGGGATGGAGCACCCGGAGGAGTTCGGGCAGTTGTATGAAAACAGCCTGTTCCTGGCCTGGATACAGCACATCGAGGCGGCGCACCCAGAGCTTCGCGCGGTATCGTCCCTGAAGATGAAAGAGTGGGAAGATCAGCTGCAGCTCGGTATCGTCAGGAAGCAGGAGCTGAGCAGGGACATCCTGCTGATGAGGCTCAGGGAGTTTGTTTTCCGGGATATTGAAAAAAACAGGCTGGGAAACACGGTAACTTACCGTGAATTGTACCACCAGGTGACCAAAAAAAGAAAGATATGGCCGGTACGCAAGCTGGTGGAGCAGTTCCCCGGCGAGATATTCAGTCTTGTGCCCTGCTGGATGGCATCTCCCGAATCGGTTTCCGCCATGTTCCCGATGCAGAAGGGACTGTTCGACCTCGTGATCTTCGACGAAGCCTCCCAGTGTTTTGCAGAGTACGGTCTGCCCGCGGCTTTCCGTGCCCGGCAGGTGGTGGTAACCGGCGACAGCCAGCAGCTCAGGCCCGGCGATCTGTATAAAATCCGTTTCGGGGAGACATCGGAGGAGGAAGCACCCCTGCCGGCCCTGGAGGCGGAGTCCCTGCTGGATCTTGCCTCGCAATCGCTGGAGCCGTACCGGCTGACCGGGCATTACCGGAGCCTTTCTCCCGATCTTATCGATTTTTCGAACCGGCATTTCTATAAGGGAGCGCTCCGGCTGCTTCCCGATTTTGACTACCTCAACAGGAAGGAGCCGGGTATATCCTATCTCAAAGTAGAGGGCCGGTGGAAAGACCAGGTCAACGAGGCTGAAGCGGAACAGGTGCTGGAGCTCCTGGGCCGGCTGGACGGGCAGGGGAAATCGGTCGGCGTGGTGACATTCAATTATCCGCAGCAGCAGCTCATCCAGGAAATGGTGGAGAAGCACAGGTGCGCCCTTCCCGGCTTGTTTGTTAAAAACATAGAAAACGTACAGGGCGACGAACGTGACGTGGTTATTTTTTCGACCGGCTATGCCCCGGACGAATCGGGGAAGCTGGCGATGAGGTTCGGGAGCCTTAATACGGAAGGCGGGGCCAACCGGCTGAACGTGGCGGTGACCAGGGCCCGTCAGCATGTATACGTGGTGACGAGCCTGTGGCCGGAGCAGCTGCGAACCGACGGAGCGGTCCACAGCGGTCCGGGCTTGCTGAGGTCTTACCTGCAATATGCGCTTGACGTATCCCGCGGAGCGTACCAGCCCTCGCTGACGGAAGTAAGCGGTTACAGGACTACCTGGATGCTGAAAGACCGGCTGATCAGTGAAAATGCCGGCTATTCCAGGCTGCTGCCTTTTGCAGACATCACGGTGGAGGGGCCGGACGGGTATGAAGGACTGGTTTTCACGGATGATGACCTCTACCATGAAAGCCCCCTGGCCAAGGAGCCGCATGCCTATCTCCCGCTTGCCCTGATGGAAAAAAACTGGGCGTTCAGCCGGGTGTACAGCCGGAACTACTGGCTGGGACGGGGCTGAGGGGCAGGGACCGGTTGGGAAATCACGTGAGGTACCGATAAATTTGACACTAATATTCAATCTAAAAGCAAAACTCATGAAGGTATTTTATCTGCTGGC
>JBEBSO010000258.1:0-5748 GCA_040394275.1 Telluribacter sp. | reverse complement strand
GATGACAACCTCAAGCTCGTCTGTTATACCGACCACCAGATTTTTTCGCGCTTTCACAAATACCATATCCGGGAAAAATTCAGCAAATCCAAAGCGATCACGCTGAAGGAGCTGAAGAGCCTGCAGGCGGGCGATTTTGTAACCCATGTGGACTACGGGATCGGCCGCTTTGCCGGGATGGAAAAAAAGGAGGTCAACGGGAAAATGCAGGAAGCCATCCGGCTGATCTACCGTGACAACGACCTGCTGTACGTAAGCGTCCACAACCTGCATAAGATCGCCCGGTACACGGGTAAGGAAGGGGCGCCTCCCGTGATGAGCAAGCTGGGCTCCGCCGAATGGGAAAACAAGAAGTCGAGAGTCAAAAAGCAGCTGAAAGACATCGCGCACGAGCTGATTTCCCTGTACGCCCAGCGCAGGCAGGCCAGGGGCTTTGCTTTCAGCGGCGACAATTATATGCAGGCAGAGCTGGAATCCAGCTTTCTGTACGATGACACACCCGACCAGGCCAGGGCCACGGCGGATGTAAAGGCAGACATGGAAAAGCCCTATCCCATGGACCGGCTGGTCTGCGGGGATGTGGGTTTCGGTAAGACGGAAGTGGCCATCCGGGCCGCCTTCAAAGCGGTCTGCGACAACAAGCAGGTAGCGGTGCTGGTTCCTACCACGATCCTGGCTATGCAGCATTACAAGACCTTCAGCGAGCGGCTCGCCGATTTCCCGGTTAACGTCGGGTACATCAACCGTTTCAAGTCCTCCAGGGAAATCAAGGAAACCCTGAAGGAGGCGGAGAGCGGGAAGATCGATATCCTCATCGGCACGCACCGGATCCTGAACAAGGACGTGAAGTTCAAAGACCTGGGGATACTGGTTATTGACGAGGAGCAGAAGTTCGGGGTGAAGGCCAAAGACCGGCTGAAAGAAATCCGCGTCAATGTAGATGTGCTCACGCTGACGGCCACGCCCATTCCGAGGACGCTGCATTTTTCGCTGATGGGCGCCCGGGATTTGTCGGTCATCGGCACGCCGCCTCCCAACCGCCAGCCGGTAACGACGGAGGTGCGGACGTTCCAGGAAGAATTTGTAAGGGATGCCGTCAGCTACGAGCTCAACCGGGGCGGCCAGGTTTTCTTTGTGCACAACCGCGTCAGCGATATCGAATCCATCGCCAATATTATCCTGAGGCTGGTGCCGGAGGCAAAAATCGGGGTGGCCCACGGACAGATGGACGGCGACCGGCTGGAGAAGGTGATGATGAAATTTATAGAAGGAGAATACGATATCCTGATTTCGACCAACATCATCGAGTCGGGGATCGACATTCCCAATGCCAACACCATCATCATCAATTCGGCCCATATGTTCGGACTGTCGGACCTTCACCAGATGCGGGGCCGGGTGGGGCGCTCCAACCGGAAGGCATTCTGCTACCTGCTGACGCCGCCGGTGTCTATGCTGACCAACGATTCGCGAAAGCGCCTGCAGACGCTGGAGGAGTTTTCCGAACTGGGGGACGGCTTCAAGGTGGCCATGCGCGACCTCGATATCCGGGGAGCGGGAAACCTGCTCGGCGCAGAGCAGAGCTGGTTCGTCACGGATCTGGGGTACGAGATGTACCATAAAATCCTGGATGAATCGGTTCAGGAGCTGAAGGAAACGACGTTCAGGGAGCTGTTTGCCGATGCGCTCGCCGTTCCGAAAAAGCTGGTGCCCGACTGCCAGATCGAGACCGACCTGGCCACGCTGATCCCCGAATCGTATGTGAAGAATATTTCGGAAAGATTGTCGTTATATACCCGTCTCGACAACATCGGCACTGAGCCTGAGCTGGAGGAGTTCAGGAAGGAGCTGGAAGACCGGTTTGGTCCGTTGCCGGCGGAGGTAAGGGACCTGGTGAAAATAGTGCATTTGCGCTGGAAAGCAGAGGCTTTGCATCTGGAAAAACTGACTTTGAAAAGCAATACGCTGAAAGGTTACTTCGTTTCTTCCGATAGCGACGCATATTTCCAGTCGGATACTTTCGGGCATGTGCTGGATTTTATACAGCGCCATCCGAAGCGTTGCGCGCTGAAAGACATGAAAGAGAAGCTCGTGATTACCTGCAGCGGAGTCGGGGGACTGGATGAGGCGGATGAAATTTTGGCCGAAATGGCCAACGGGTAAATAAATAACTAAAAAAGTCAGATTTCGTTTCTATATTTGCCGGCCTTGGGTAAGCCTGTTTTTTTTTCTGATAGCACGATTTGTTTGGCAATAACGATACCATTATCAATTAAATATTTCTCAAAAGACAATGAAATGCACGCGTAGCAGGGGGTCTAAATGGTTGGCATTGCTATTGGTAGTGATGGTGGTCGCCGCCTCCTGTAAAAAGAAGCACCCGACCAGCCTGAAGCCTGGCAAGACCAGCTCCAAAACCGGGCTGACCTACAACCAGAAGGACGGCTTCCAGGTGAAGAAATACAAGTCGCTGCCCGCAGGTCCTGACCTGGTATTTATCGAAGGAGGAAGGTTTACCATGGGAACGCTCGAGGAAGACGTGATGTATACGCGGGACAATATCGAGCGTACCGTCAGCATCAATTCCTTTTATATGGATGAGACGGAAGTCGCCAATGTGCACTACCTGGAGTACCTGGACGCCATACGTCGTGATTCTTCCGCCGAGCGGTATACCCGGGCATTGCCCGATACCAGCGTGTGGGAGGAGGCCTTCGCCTTCAATGATTCCTATGTGACCATGTACCTGCGGCACCCGGGCTTCCGGCTGTTTCCTGTCGTGGGTGTGAGCTGGGACCAGGCAGTAGACTACGGGATCTGGAGAAGCAACGCCGTGAGCCAGGGATTGGTCTCGAAAGCAGGTAAAAAGAAAGGAATTTCACTGAAAAGCAAGAAAAAGCGGGAAGCCGAAGCGGCGCTGGCTTCTAATGATCCGCTGAATAACCCGTCCATAGAGAGCGGCTATGTGTTACCGCCCTATCGCCTGCCGACGGAAGCTGAGTGGGAATATGCCGCCAAGGCCATGATCGGTACGCAATACGCGGATGAAAACCAGACGCAGCAGCGCATTTATCCCTGGGACAACTCTTCGGTGCGTAATCCGCGGGGCCGTAAAATGGGCCAGATGCTTGCCAACTTCAAGCGCGGGCCCGGCGACTACGGCGGAATTGCCGGTAAATCCAATGACGGGGCCATCATCACCCAGGAAATACGGTCGTATCCGCCGAACGACTTCGGTTTGTACGACATGGCCGGGAACGTAAACGAGTGGACAATCGATGTGTACCGCCCTTTGTCTTTCGCCGATGTCAGCGACCTCAACTCCGTACGTCGTGACGGCAATATGGACGACGCCGGAAATTACGATTCGAAAAACTACAACTCGATCATTTCCGACGATCTGCGGGTATACAAGGGTGGTTCCTGGAAGGACGTGGCTTACTGGCTGGCTCCCGGGACGCGCCGTGCGCTTGCCAAAGATTCCTCTACAGTGGACATCGGGTTCCGTTGTGCGATGATCGCCACCGGTCGTAACAAATAAGAAATAAAATAGCTGCGCGGCGGCAGAGATGCGCCGCCTGAACCGATAGCCGCCTGCCCGTTAATACCGGGCGGCGGCTATTGTTATAATGTGTATCTCCGGGTACGGGGCGCCTGCGCCGAGCAGCGCTTCGACACAGGCTTCCAGCGTGGCCCCGGTCGTCATGACGTCGTCGATGAGGATGATCCGCCGGGGAAAATCCGCAGAAGCCCTGTGGATTTGAAAGCTGCCGCGCACGTTTTCCCTTCTTTCCCCGCGGGATTTGCCGGTCTGAGAAGCAGTGTGACGTACCCTCCGGATCAGGTCTCCCGACCAGGGAATACCAAGGGCTTCGGACAATCCTGCGGCAAAGGAATCGCATTGGTTGTAGCCGCGGGCTTTCTTCCTGCGTGCATGCAGCGGAACCGTCGTGATGAGATCCGCAGCCGGGGCCTCCTGCCTTTCGGCCAGCTCTGCGCCCGAAAGCAATCCCAGCTTTTTGCCGATGTCTTCCCCGCCCTTGTATTTGAGCGTATGGAGCAGCGTCTGTACCCTGCCTTTCTTGGAAAAGACAAGGAAAGAAGTCACCGATCTGACCTGCGGGTAGTGAATGAATTTGTCGGAAAGCGCTTTACGCAGGAACGATTGATCCGACACGCGCGGCAGCTCAGCCAGGCAGGCGGTGCATATGACATCTTCATTGCCTTCCAGCGACCGGTGACAGGCCTCGCAGCATCGGGGGAAAAGAAGATCTATGAAGTTGCTCCAGAAAAGTCGGAACGGGTATCGCATGGATTTACGGTAAAAGTGTGTTGCCTGAAAAGACAAATTTACCGGGAAACCGCCGTCCGGGCTTACCTCAATTTTTGGCCGGGCCATCAAACGGAAAAAGGCGCCTTGGAAAGCGCCTTTTCATTATGTTAAAGCCGTCAACAGTACCCGGTCTTTCCTCAGAGTTCTTTGATACGGATCTTCTTAAACCAGATTTTTTCTTTGGCATTGTGGTTTTGCAGGGCAATTTTTCCCCTGTGGTGCGGCTCCTCGTAAGGCATGCCTTTGTATTTGCCGGCGGCCACCTTTCTTTTCCATTCTTCCCCGCCGTATTCATAATCCACCACCAGCTTGCCGTTCAGGTAGTGCTGTACCTGGTTGTTCCTGACCACGATCCGGCCCTTGTTCCATTTATCGGGTATGGTAAAGACGTTGGGATCTTTGGGAGGATGCATGTCGTAGTTGGCCCCGGACAGCTGTGTGGGCAGCAGCGGGATGCGTTCCCCGTTGGCGCCTTTCACGATATAGCCCTTGTCGTCGATGATCTGGTATTCCGGACCGGAATAGACCGTCCTTGTGATTTCAGGCTTTTCGATGACTTTGTAGAAAATGCCGCTGTTGCTTTGGGGAGGAATCTTGAATTCAAACTCCAGGTCGAAATCGCCGTATTCCTTGTCGGTGACGAGATCGCCGCCTTTCCCGGTAGAGGTCAGGAGCCCGTTCTCGACGCCCCATCCTTCTGTATTGGACTGGTTATAGACATGCCAGCCGTCCAGGTTTTTACCATTGAAAAGATTTACCCATTTGCCGGGTTTGGCCGGCTGACCGGGACGCAGGGCAACCAGGCCGCTGATGGAGATTAAGATCAGGCTTAGCTTTGCCCACTTCATTAGGTTCATACGCTGTAAAAAAGTTTTAAAGGTTAGCCCGTCCATGCCGCCTTTTGTCCGGAGCAGGACGAAAGGCGGGTAAGCCGGTTGGTTACAAATATAGTAAATAGTGCTTTGGTCTTATGATTATCACAAAACCTTTGTATCCTCCGGAGGAGAAAGATGCTTATTCCGGGGAATACCGCTTGAGCCCAGAATTGCCTTCCCTCCCATAAAAAAACCGGAACTTCCGATGAAAATTCATCAAAGTTCCGGCTGGTACCCGTGGAGGGGCTGTTTTCGAACCGATTTTTGGAAGATTTGGAGAAACTGTCTCAGGTTTTGGTTGTCTAACTCAGGTTCTAAATCTTTGGGACGGTATCCCAAGAATTTACTGATACACACTATAAAGCCTCCTTTAACACCTCTTTTGTGCTCTAGTGGTGACCTAGACTGGTGCTAACTCATCTGCTGGATGCTATGAGCTGTTGAAAAAAGTCATATCTTTGATTATATGGAAGCTCTCAAAACATCCGGCAAACCCGCCTTTGGACCGAAATGGTTCTGGGACATGGATTATGACCGAAT
>JBEBSO010000257.1:0-5748 GCA_040394275.1 Telluribacter sp. | reverse complement strand
AATTGACCGTCGGCGCGTAAAAGGGCATTACATCGGGCACCCGGCTGATCCAGCCGCCCAGGAACCAGCGAAAGAGGTCGGAGCCTTTGACCGGCCCCGCTTCCCGGTCGCCGTCGAAGGCGTTGCGGCCGTCCTGCCAGAGGCTGAGGTGTATATGACTACTGGATCCCGCCTGATCGGTGGCGAATTTGGCCATAAAGGTGACGGAAATCCCCATGGCGTCGGCCACTTCCTTCAGGCATTGCTTGTAGATGACATGGTCGTCGGACATGGTCAGCGCGTCCGAATAAGCCACGTTGAGCTCGTGCTGCCCCAGGCCCCATTCTCCTTTGGATGTTTCGATCCGGAGACCGGAATTTTTCAGGTGCCTGCGGACGGCGGAGGTGAATTTTTCGTTGCGCGTCCCCTGGAGTATGTGGTAGTCTTCCAGGTAGTAGCCGGCCGGCTGCAGGTTCTGGTAATTCTTTTCAAAGGCCTGCCGGTAGCTGTCTTCGAGCAGGTAGTATTCCAGCTCGGAAGCTGCCATGCACGTATATCCAAGCCCGGTACAATTTTCCAGCTGCCTGCGGAGCAGGCTGCGCGGAGCGACGGCAACGGGCTGATGGCTTTTTTCGTCCAGGATATCACAAAGGACCAGTGCGGTTTTGTCCAGCCAGTCGGCTACCCGGAGCGTCGACAGGTCGGGAACGATATGAAAGTCGCCGTATCCTTTTTCCCAGCTCGCATATTCATAGCCTGCCACCGGCTCCATCGGCATATCGGTGGTGAGCAGGTAGTCGCAGCCATGGGTACCTGCAGTGCTCACCGAATCCAGGAAAAAATCCGGATCGGTCCTTTTCCCCATCAGCCTGCCGTAGTGGTCGGTGAAGGCGACGATTACGGTTTCGATACTTTGGTCCTGTACTTTTTGCCGGAGTTCATCAATTGTCAGCAAACCTTTCTTAGACATAAATCAGGTTGGGTTTATAATTTTTACTGTAGTCTTTCCAGCTTG
This sequence comes from Telluribacter sp., assembly GCA_040394275.1. Taxonomy (GTDB): domain Bacteria; phylum Bacteroidota; class Bacteroidia; order Cytophagales; family Spirosomataceae; genus JBEBSO01. The sequence goes on along the minus strand of JBEBSO010000257.1, from coordinate 4,754 downwards.
GCCTGCATCGGGAATTTGATCAGCACTTTTTTGCCGGATGCTTTTTCCAGGATGGGAGTCAGCACTTTCCGGGCATTTTCACGGGTCTGGTCGAGTATGCCCATGTCCAGCGCGGACTGCCTGATCTTCACCTCCGCCTGCTTGTACGCTTCTTCTACCAGCCTGGCTTCTTCTAAAAAGGCATATTCCGTATGATATACTTTAGATTTGCTGTGATCAATTTTAAAAACGCACAATTCGGGCTCGGGGAGATGGACGACCAGCACCTCTGCTTCGGTGGTCACATCGCCGATGTCCAGCCCGGTCAGGTCGATGCAGCCGACGGCCTCGCCCTGTACGATCAGCACCGCCCTGGAATTGGGCAGCCATTGCTTGACGACCTGGTGCTCGACAATGTCCTTAAAGCTGTATTTCGACAGCTCCAGCTTCCCCATGGCCGTCATTTCCTGCAGCACGATGGCGTGGGTCGTCTCCTCTTTGCTGCTGCCCGAAAACCAGCTGAAGAGGCTGCCGCCGTCTTTGACACGTTCCCACACGGATACTACGCCGACTGTCAAAAGTGCAAAAATCAGGATTTTAAACAGGAAGCGGGCTATATTCATTTCTTTAACAGGTTTTGTTTGCCAATTTACTCACAATTCTTTACAATCATCCCGATTAAACACGTAAAAGACAGGATATTCCGGGGAAGTACGGCGTGGTCCGGCTGAACTCCGGCCGGTGAGACTGACGAAAGCAGGTGCATTTTTTTTTGAAAAAAACGCGGGCTGTCTGAAAAAAAGACAGTGGTTTTTTCGTATAATGCATCTTGAAAACACAACAATTCTAAACATATTAAATGGAATTATACTATTCGTTCTCGATTCTGATCGTTCTGACCGCCCTGTTTTCCTATATCAACGAACGGTATGTCAAGCTGCCTTATACCATCGGGATTATGCTGATGGCTATGCTGGCTTCTATTGCGCTCGTGGTGACGGGCAGCATTTTTCCGGAGCTCTTCCTGGAGTTTTCGGAATTTATCGCGGAGCTTGATTTTACCGAGATCCTGATGGGGGCCATGCTGAATTTCCTGCTTTTTGCCGGCGCCATCCACGTGCGCCTCAAGGACCTGAAGGAGCAGCGGGCGCCCGTCATCGTATTTTCCACCATCAGTGTGATCATTTCCACCTTTGTGGTAGGAGGGATCCTGTTTTATATTTTCCCGGTGTTTGGCCTGCAGATCCCCTTTATCCAGTGCCTGGTTTTCGGCGCGCTGATCTCGCCGACGGATCCCATCGCCGTTATGGGCATCCTGAAGAGGGCCGGGGTGAGAAAATCCCTGGAAACGAAGGTGGCCGGCGAATCCCTGTTTAACGACGGAGTGGCGGTGGTGGTGTTCGTGGTGCTGCTGCAGATTGCCACCGGCGGTGATGTGGACGTGACTTTTACGGGTATTTCCTGGTTGCTGATCAAGGAAGCGGTGGGAGGCTTTACGATGGGCGCCCTGCTGGGCTTTATCGGTTCGCGGGGAATGCAGAAGATAGACAGCCCGAACGTGTCGGCGCTGATTACGCTGGCCATCGTCATGGGCGGCTACCTGGTGGCCCGGTCCATGCATATTTCCGGGCCGCTGACCATGGTGGCTGCGGGCCTGGTGGTGGGCAACTACGGGAAAGCCAGCAAGATTTCGGTGTCGACCAAGGATTACCTGGACAAGTTCTGGGAACTGGTCGATGAAATCATGAATGCGATCCTGTTCCTTATCATCGGCTTCGAGCTGCTTCTCATCCCGGACATTACCGATTACTGGCAGGTAGGGCTCGTCGGGATACTGGTGGTGCTGCTTGCCCGCTTCGTATCGATCTGGGTGCCGACCAAGCTGATTCCTTTCCGCAATAAATTTGACAGGCGAACCATTGTGATCCTGGTATGGGGCGGGCTCCGGGGAGGGGTTTCCGTAGCCCTTGCGCTGTCCATCGATTCGTCTCTGAACAAGGAGCTGTTCCTGTCCATGACCTACTTTATCGTGGTTTTCTCCATACTGGTCCAGGGCCTGACGGTCAGCAAGCTCACGGAGGCAAAGGAGATCGGGTCGGCTGAAGGCTGAAATTCCCAGCATCCGAACATTATTCGGTGAAAGAGTTGCATTTCTTGTAAATAGCCTGTTGTTGTTGGGTTATTTACAGGAAAATTCCTTTCAGGCTTGGTTGTGCAGGTAAATACGGAATAATATTTGGTGTGGTATTACCATTTCCAGCCCAGCCTGAGGCCGCCGTACAGGTTGTCTTTGGGGGCTGCGTTGTAATACCTGTTGCCGAAAGCATTGAGGTCGAAGCCCAGGCTGTATATGTCTGCTTTGACCTTTTCGGCAGAGACGGACACTTCGCTGAAAAGGTGTTTTCCCCAGCTTTTTTTCCAGGAGGCCCGGATCAGGAACTGGTGGTAAGGCGAGCTTTCCACGGTGTTGGCGTCATTCAGATAGAACCGCCCCCCGAACTGGTAAACCGCATACAGGGACAACCCGGAAGTGAGCAGCAGGTCGGCGCCGGTGTTCTGGGAGATCCCCGGTATGCCCGGCAGGCGGTTGCCGCTGATGTCGCCGCCCTGCACCGTGTAGTCGCGGAAAGTATAATGGGTATAGGTGCCAGAATGCCATATTTTCATGCGGCGGACGGACGGGCGGTCCCTGATCAGATCGTAGTCAAATCTCCATTCCACACCGTTTTGCCTGGTTTTCCCGGCGTTGACAAAAAACTCGGCGCCGGTGTCGTCGCTTCTCCTGACGATCGTCTGGTTCAGGCCGAAGGCGTACAGGGAGACTTCGGCTGAAAATTTTTCGCTGCTGTTGCGGAAGGTCAGCTCGCGGTTCAGGCCGGTTTCGGGCTCGAGATCCCGGCGGAAGCCTCCCGCCGAAGGGCGTACCTCCTGGAGGGTCGGCGGCGAAAAGCCCCGGCTGACGGCGGCTGTAACCGACCAGTTTCTATGAAGGGTCTTGTTCAGGGCAATACGGGGCATCAGGTTGCCTTCAAACGTTTTTACCGTCCGGGCATACGGAGCCGGAAAATACTGCTCATGGACGTATTTCATCGCGTTATAGCTGATCCCGCCGGTAGCGATGAATCCCGCCGGCAGCTCAGCCTCTACCTGGGAAAAAAGCGATCCGTTCCAGATGCCGAGGTCTTCCGATGTCTGCTGCTGCCCGGCTGCCCCGCTGTCGTTGTCGTAGTTGCGCTGTACCGAGCGCCCGTATTGCCATTCGAAGCCGCTTGTCCAGTACAGGTTGCGCGATCCCGCGACGGAGCGGTATTGCCAGCTGCTTCTTCCGCCCAGCCCTTTTTCCTCTCTTTTCTCAAAATTGGTGATGAAGGGATTTGCAAAATCGGTGGTGGTGAGATAGAGCGCGATATCCTGCTGCCAGGCTGCGGAAAGCGGCAGCGAGTAGCTGCCGCCGGCCATCGTATACCTGGAGTAGATGCGGGCATTTTGCCCGATGCTGCCCGGTACCGCTCCTGCGGGCTGTCGGGCCATTTTCGGGTTGTCGCGGTATTGGGCGAGGGTAATTCCGCCCGGCGTCTGGTAATAGAGATCGGCATAGGTTCCCAGGAGCGAAAGCCGGCCCTTCCCGACGTAGGTAACGGACGAAAAGCTGACTATATCCCGCGCCATAGCGCTTTGCTCACGGTAACCTTCCTGCTGCTGGTGACCGTATTTCACCTGGAGTCCCCCGGCCGATACCGAAATGTGCCGGCCCTGAAAACCGTATTTGCCCAGCTCGGTGCCGGCCGTTACCTGGCGTTGTCCCGGTGTATTGACGCTGTTCATAAGGACTACGCCGCCGGTTCCCGCCCCATAGAGGCTGCTGCCCGGTCCTTTGATGAGCTCCATCCGCTCCACCGTATGGAAATCGAGGAGGTTGAGCGGGGTGTTGCCGCTGGCCTCCGTGAAGGGGATCCCGTTCCAGTAAAATTTGACATTTCGTATACCGAAAGGAGAGCGGATCAGGCTTCCCCGGATGGAAAAGCGGTAGCTGCCGGGAGACCGCTCCTCCATGCGTATGCCGGGCACCGAATTGGCTGCATTCAGCCATCCCGACGAGGCGTACCGGTCAAAGGATTGCGCGGTGAGTATCCCTACCGGGGCGCTGCTTTCCAGCATATTGCGCCGGGAGGCGTACGCGCTGACTGTAAACTCATCCAGCTGGTGCGCGGAAAGGCTGTCCGATTGTCCGGAAGCCGGCAAAGAGAGAAAAGCCGCCGGGACAAGCAGCAGCAGGTAACGAATGGGCATGTTCTTTTTTTTACCGTATTGTCAGCTCGAAAGGCAGGCGGGCCTGCAGCCCCTGCATGTTCATTACCTTGCGGTAAGACCTGATGTAGGGGGCCATTGCGCCCAGGTTGCGGCTGAGCGCCTCATCTTCCTTGTCGGACGTCAGTTTTTCAATAAACTCGTCCACCATGTTCTTTTTGTCAGGGTAGTACCGTACGCGGTATTCTCCTTCCTTCAATTTGGCCTCCCTGGCGGCAAACCTGATGGCATCATCGACCCCGCCCAGGCTGTCTACCAGCCCGTTGCGCCTGGCTTCCAGGCCGGACCAGACGCGTCCGCCGGCCAGGGATTTCAGCTTTTCGATCTCCATCCTGCGGCCGCGGGCAGCCTTGGATGTAAAAACCTCATAGCCTTCCTCGACGCTTTGCTGTATCCGGCTTTTTTCGAGCGCGCTCATCGGTCGTGTGGCGCTGGGAAAGTCCGAATAGGTATTGGTGTTGACACGG
>JBEBSO010000256.1:0-5751 GCA_040394275.1 Telluribacter sp. | reverse complement strand
GCCAACGACAGCCGCATCAGTCAGGTCGCCTTTCTGGCAGAGAAGCTGGTGGCCGCGGCAAGCCATGCCCGGTGGATGGAATCGCCCGGCTTATCAGTAGCTTTTGAGGAGTTGCGCCTTAGTGTGCTGAAGCCTGCGGAAGCGGATCTGCAAAAGGCCGGTGAGGTGGTCAGGCAAAGTAATTATGAAAATATAACGGTAAATGCCGAAGGTTTACGAAGTTTGTACGCCCGCGAGCAGATTTTGCTGAGCGAGTTCCCGGATGCGCTTTACCTGCCGCTGCAGGTAATCAGGATCGGTGATTGTGTGGTAGGGACGCTGCCGGGTGAATTTTTTGCAGAAACCGGTCTGAAGCTCAAGTCGGCAGTAGCCGGAAGGTATTTTACCGTGACGATGGCCAACGGCAACGTCGGGTATGTACCCCCGGAGCAGGAAAAGAAAAAGGGAGGGTATGAAACCTGGAGGTGCCGGTACAGCTGCCTGGAAGACAAGGCCGAGGAGACGGTCAGAGAGAAACTTTTAAAACTGATAAACAGAAAAGCATAGTTATGGACTACGAAAATTGGTATGAAGTTACCAATGCAGCGCAGATAGATTCGCCCTGTTTCCTGATTTACCCGGAAAGGGTCAGGGAGAATATCGGGAGGCTCAAGGCCATGATCGATGACCCTGCGCGCCTCAGGCCGCATGTGAAGACCCACAAGATGGACAAGATTACCGCCATGGTCATGGAGGAAGGGATCAATAAATTTAAGTTCGCGACCATAGCGGAAGGCGAGATGCTGGGAAGGTGCGGGGCAGCGGATGCGCTGATGGCCTACCAGCCCGTCGGGCCGAAGCTGCTGCGTTTTATCCACCTGATCAGGCAGTTTCCGGATACGCGGTATGCCTGCCTGGTCGACAATGCCCGGTCCGCATCTGCAATCTCGGCGGCTGCTGCGGATGCCGGCCTCGTGATCGATGTGTACATGGACCTGGATGTGGGAATGGGACGCACGGGTATCAGGCCGGGCGAAGCCGCCGTATCGCTTTTTGAAACATGTGCGGCGCTCGACGGGATACATATGAAAGGATTTCATGTATACGACGGCCATATCCATACGACAGACCTTGCCACACGGGAGGAAATCTGTGAAAAGGGATATGCGCCGGTGACCCGGCTGCTTGAAGAGCTGGAGAAGCGGGGCTTCACCGGCCTGAACGTAGTGGCCGGAGGTTCTCCGTCTTTCCCGGTACATGCAAAACGTAAAAACGTGGAATGCAGCCCGGGTACATTCGTTTTCTGGGACAAAGGCTACCAGGACTGCTGCCCGGAACAGGATTTCCTGCCGGCCGGCCTGGTGCTGGCCAGGGTGGTGTCGGTCATGGAAAACAACAGGATCGCCATCGACCTGGGGTATAAATCGATAGCGTCCGAAAACGCGCTGGACTACCGGGTATTTTTCATCAATGCGCCCCAGTTCAAGTTCATCTCACACAGCGAAGAGCATATCGTGGTGGAAGATCCCACCGGCAAAGCGTGGTACCCGGGTGACCTGCTGTACGGGCTGCCGGTACATGTCTGCCCGACGCTGGCCCTTTACGAAAATGCGGTAATTGTAGAGAATGGCCGTGCGGTCGATACCTGGGAGGTAACAGCCCGGGATCGTAAGCTTACGATATAGACCGGCCGCCGTTGAGTCCGTGACTGCTGCTGTGGAAGAGCATGCGGCGGTAGTCGCTCGGGGTCATGTGTTTTATTTTCCTGAACTGGCGGTTGAAGTTGGCCAGGTTATTAAAGCCGCATTCGTAGGCAATTTCAATAATATTGTAATCTTTTTCCGCGAGCAGTTTGCAGGCATGGCCGATGCGGACAGAGGTAAGATATTCAACGAAGGTGAGCCGGTACTGATCCCGGAAAAAGCAGCAGAATGACGTCACGCCCATGTTGGCGACCTCCGCGATCTGGGAAAGTGTGATCGTCTGGTTGAAATTCTTCAGGATATACTCGTTGATTTTTTTGAAACGGTGCGAGGAGGCGTAGGGAAAGTTCTGCATGAATGTCGGGCTGGCCAGCAGCGCATATTCCGGGGAGTCTGACATCAGGTCGAAGATGCGGAGCAGGGAAGCCAGCCTTTGCAGCCCGTTCATCTCGGGCATTTCCTTCATCAGGCTTTCTATTTTTTCGCGGGTACGCCCCCGGAGCTCTATGCCTCTTTCCGCAATTTTCAGTATTTTCCTGAATTCCCTGATCTCGGGAATCTGCAGGAAATCCCCGCCCAGGAAGTTCTCATCGAAATGAATGACCACCGCATCGGCCTTTTTGCCTGTATTTCCGCGGAGGTATGCCGGGTCGTTGATCCATACATGCGGTAGCATGGAGCCTATAAATACCAGGTCTCCAGCCTCGAAATGCCCGATGTGATCACCGACCATCCGGCGTCCGCTGCTTTCGGTCACCAGCACGAACTCGCAGTGGGAATGATAGTGCCAGGGCGCCGGAAAATAATCACCTGTTTCCCTGAATACGATGAATGATTTGTCGATTTCCGGCGGGAGGTTAAATTCTACGGCTTTCATTTGTACGGCTACAGATCGGCTGCCCGGTGGCGCTCCAGTGGTATGATGTTGATTTTGAGGGAGTCGAGTGTTTTTATACGGGGGAGAGCGTTGCCTTCGCCTTCATCGCCGGTCAATCCCGCTTCTTTCTGCCGGATCTTCCACAAGCCGTAGCGGGCGGCTTTGCTTTCCGGGTCTTTTTCCTGCTCCAGGGCATAGTATTCCTTGGCCCGGTACAGGTTTCCCATGTTCTCGTAAGCCTGGGCGATGCGTATGTTGATTTCCTCGTATTCGGGGTCGATCGCCTTAATGGCCGTGTACTCCACCATGGCCAGGTAGTAGCTTTTCCATTTGTTCTGGTAGATGTTGATCTTCCGCAGGTGGGCATCTATTCTTTTGGGATCAAGCTGCAGGGTTTTGCCGTAAAAATAAACGGCGCTGTCGGTCCGGTTCTGGGCGAGGTAAATGTCTCCCTTTTGCAGCATGAGGTCGCTGTTGGAAGGAAAATACCGGATGGATTGGTTGATGATTTCGGAGGCGTTCGCATAGTCGCCCAGCGCCATATAGGCGTCTGCGCCGGCCAGGTAAGCCCTGAGCATCCTGGGGTTCTTCCGGATGCTTTCCCTGAAGCTGCCCAGGGCCGAAGTGGTGTCCCCCGACTGCAGCTCCAGCTTTCCCCTGACAAAGAATATGTTGGCGTTGTGCGGATCCATGCCCAATGCCAGGCTGAGGTACTGGGAAGCGTTCCTGTCATCTTTTATTTCCTGGAGAATGTCTGCCAGCAGGATGTACAGTTCGGCATTGTTCTGCAGGAGCGCTTCGGCCCGCTGCGCGTCATGCAGGGCATCTTCCAGCTGGTTGTTTTCCCGCAGGATCCTGCTTCTGAGCAGGTAATATTCGCCTACGTTGTCCCGGTGCGCCAAAGCGCTGTTGACGTCGCTGAGCGCCTTGGCGTATTGTTCTTCTGCAAAATAGAGCCCGGCCCTTTTGTAATAGTTCAGATCGGGGTCGATTCTCCGGCTGATGTAGTCCGTGAGGGCGGCGATGGACTTTTCATTCAGCTGCGACATCATCTTTTTGGTAAGCCCCGGCGGAATGGTATCGTCTTTCTTCTCCGATTTTTCACAGCCGCTCAGCAGCAGGACTGCTCCCGTAAGCGCAGCCAGGCTAAAACACCTGAGATATATACAAAAGCTTGTCTGCATGCAGCTTATGTTGCGGATCGGTCCGCAGTCCCGTAAGTTAAACCAAATTCGAAAACCTGGAAAATACGCCCAGGGGAAGTTTTTTATCAAAGCGGTCCCGGAGGTAAAGCTCACCGAATTCGTGGTTGGGTACGTCACCGAAATGGGCCCGGATGAGATTTTCCACGATCAGGGCGGATAAGCCCAGCGAATAAAGATTGATGACGAAGAAGCAGGCTTTTTCGTCCAGGAGCTGGCTGCACAGCCGGAGCATTTCGTTGATCTGCTCTTCCAGCACCCATTTTTCCCCATCCGGGCCCCGCCCGTAGGCGGGCGGATCAAGGATCAGGCCGTTGTACTTTTTGCCTCTCCGTACTTCTCTCTTTACAAATTTCAGGGCATCTTCTACCACCCACCGTACATTGTTCAGCCCGCTCAGCTCCATATTTTCCCTCGACCAGCTGATCACCTGCTTTACCGAATCCACGTGGGTAACGTCGGCGCCTCCGGCCCTGGCTGCGAGGGAGGCCATGCCCGTGTATGCAAACAGGTTCAGCACGGTCGGTGCCGGCCCGGTAAATAGCGGGACCCTGGCTGCAATGTACTCCCAGTTGACGGCCTGCTCGGGAAACAGCCCGACGTGCTTGAAGGAGGAGAGTGCCAGCTTGGCGGTCAGGTCCAGCGCCGGGGAGCGGTACCGGAAATGCCATTTCTGCGCCATTCCCTCCCTGGTAATCCACTGTCCCTTCTCGAGCGATCCCTTGTCTTTTTTAAAGACCGCATGCGATTGCCTGTCCCATTCGGAAGCAGGCAGGGACTTGTCCCATACGGCCTGCGGCTCCGGCCTGGCCAGGATAAATCGCCCGAATCGTTCGAGTTTTTCGAAACCGCCCGAATCGATGAGCTCATATTCGGACAGGGTATCCGGGGATAATAACTTCACTATGGTTCAGAATTCGATTTTGCTTAAATAGAATACATTGCGGCGCCCTCTCGACTTTTCATCTCCCGCGGTGGCATTGGTGATTTTCTGGGTGCCCCAGGCCAGGTAATAGTTGCCGAACCAGTAGCTGATGTCATCCGTGCTGGTGTTGCGGACTTTGTCCCCCTCCAGCTGCGTCGGCAGCGCGACATGACGTGTTTCGTCAATTACTTTCGAACCGGCGACGATCTTGCTTTTTACCTTGCCCTCGTTGCTGTATACGAGCTGGATCTGGCCCGAGCTGTGCTCCTGGACATTTACTTTTTCCCGCAGCTCCATGCTTTTTACCTTGTCGAAGCTGATGCTGTTGTCCCAGAGGAGCTTTCCCTCCTTGTCAAGGCCGGCTACGATCGCATGGGTATAGACAAACCCGTCGAATACCTGCTGGTTGTTGAAGCCGCGTGCACCGTAATAGGGATTCCAGAGCCAGGGGTTGTAAAGGCCGTATCCGAAAGGAGACCCGAACATCCAGGGATTCCCCCAGTAGCTGCTGCCGTACAGGTTGTTGTTGTTCCGGTATTCGGGGTAGAAAACTTCAGCTACCATCGTATACTGGTCGTCTTTCTGGATAATGTCATGGACCAGGAGCCGGTAATTCAGCTTCACATCACCTCCCGATTCTTTTTTCTTCTGGATGCGCCGCTCCATTTTCTCCTGCTGGCGCTCGTTCATAAAATTAAAGAAGTTTTTGAAATCGGTGAAGCTGTGGTACCGTGTAAAACGGACTTCGTCATGGACGATCTTGCTGATATAAAAGCCCTGCGAGGCGGAAGACGTCGAGCTCTGCATATTCGTATAGCCGTAGGTGCCCAGCAGGATCTGGACTGAATCGTTCAGCACCTGCAGCTTCCCGTTCAGCAGCGAGTACTGGGGATCGGGTTCGACGGTGACCTGCGAATACAGTTTTCCGTCCTCGTCATACGACCTGGCGATCATTTTCATATCCCGGTTGCGCTTCACCGCGAAGCTCACGTTGACCAGCCGGTGGGTGGTGTCCGCCTCGATGGCCTGGATGACGTTGGCCCCTGTGATGGAGGTAGGCAGGAT
>JBEBSO010000255.1:0-5776 GCA_040394275.1 Telluribacter sp. | reverse complement strand
CCACCACAAACATGAGCAAACGGTACTCCTTCAAGGGAATCGATTTTGACAAAACAAGGCCTGCCATCAGTACAAACAGGAAACCGTAGCCCAATGCCCGGTCTATATCGTGGACAAAAAGCCCGGTAAGCAGCAGAACGGCAAAACCTGCCGCCATGCCCGACAGGAGCCAGTACCTCCTGCTCCTGAGCAACACGTAGGCCGCGGCGCCCAGCAGCAGCCACGAGCCCTCAAAAGCCGTCCATATGCTGCTGCCCAATCCCCCGCGGTGCATATCGCCGAAAAGCACCGGCGCCCCGAGGGTGCTGTAATGATGACCCGGGAAAAAAGTCAGGCTCATATATATCCTGACCGAAAAGTAAACGATCCAGGCAACCACCAGCGTCCAGGTCTCCGGAAGCGAGCAGGTGGTCTTTACGAGACCGGAAAAGGAGTTTCTTTCCGGATGCTTATCCAGGACAGTATAAAACAGCCAGCCCAGGAGAAGGTAGCCTCCCGCCGCCACCCCGCGCTCGTCGGTAAAAAACACACACATCAGGGAGACAAATATGACCGCCGGATGGCGGTACAGCAGCGCCAGCAGCAGGAAAAAGTAAGCAAAGCCGTCCCCGTATCCCTGCACATCCACAAAGAACCACGAGACAAAGAACATGTTGGAAACAGCCACGGCAAAGTAAGCTGTGAGCACCTTGTCCCCGGTCTGCCGGAACACTTCCCTAGCAAAAAGGTACAGGAAAACAACCGCCAGGATATACTGGAGCGCCAGGATCACAAATACACTTTTTCCCGTGATGTAGGCCAGGAAAGGCAGGAAAAGCCTGTAGACCATGTTTTCCCTGCGAATGTAGTGATCCAGGTCATGCGCTTCAAACGGCTGGTCCGCCTGCAGCATGATATATACCCAGGCATCCGCATCGGCAATTACAGTCAGGGGAGGAACCGCCATAAACCAGGAGATCAGCGAACACGCTACGGCCAGCTTCCAGATCCAGTTTTCTCCCTCCAGTTGCCCGGCGATCCAGGCATTGATTCTTCTATAAAAGGCTGCTAATGATGTGATGTGAAGATCTTCTTGCATAGTGGGATCTTTATAACTTAATTATGCAAAACTACCGTCGCTCCCGAAATTTACAATACAAATCGGGATAAAGATTACTGTTATGCTTGCATACTAAACCGAATAAAAATAATTTTGAGGATGATCATGCAAACAAAGTGACTAGTTATGAATCCTACAAATGGTTTGAGTTTCCGGCTTACCGAAGAGCAGCGGTCCGTGCAGGAGGCCGCGAGAGATTTTGCCCGGAACCGGCTCCTCCCGGGAGTTATAGAAAGAGATCATGCCCAGAAATTTGACCCTTCGCTCATCCGTGAAATGGGTGAATCCGGCTTCCTGGGTATGATGGTCTCTCCTGAGTACGGCGGGGCCGGCATGGATACGGTTTCTTACGTGCTGGCCATGGAAGAGATCTCCAAAATAGACGCTTCGGCATCGGTGATGATGTCGGTCAACAACTCGCTCGTCTGCTGGGGGCTGGAATATTACGGGACCGAATCTCAAAAACAAAAATATCTTCCTTTGCTGACCGGCGGGGAAGCCATCGGCGCATTTTGTCTTTCCGAACCGGAGGCCGGCTCCGATGCCACCTCACAGCGGACGACCGCGGTGGACAAAGGCGATCACTACCTGCTCAACGGCGTCAAAAACTGGATCACGAACGGGTCCAGCGCATCGGTCTACCTGGTGATCGCCCAGACTTACCCCGAAAAGGGGCACAAAGGCATCAATTGCCTCATCGTTGAAAAAGGAGCTGACGGCTTCGTGATCGGTAAGAAAGAAGACAAGATGGGGATACGCGCCTCCGATACCCATTCGCTGCTTTTCAATGATGTGGTGGTGCCCCGGGAAAACCGGATCGGGGAAGACGGGTCCGGGTTCAGGTTCGCCATGAGCACCCTTAACGGCGGAAGGATCGGCATCGCGGCACAGGCCCTCGGCATAGCAGCCGGCGCCTTCGGGCTGGCGTTGAAATACGCCCGGGAAAGAATCTCTTTCGGAAAGCCGATCTTCGAGCACCAGTCCATCCAGTTCAAACTCGCCGAAATGGCCACCAGGATAGAGGCCGCAAGAGGCCTGGTTTATAAAGCCGCTTTTCTGAAGGATGCCGGTGAAAGCTATACAGAAGCGGCGGCGATGGCCAAGCTATACGCATCGGACGTGGCAATGTGGGTAACGACCGAGGCCGTACAGATCCATGGAGGCTACGGCTATGTCAGTGAATATCATGTAGAACGCCTGATGCGCGATGCCAAGATCACGCAGATTTATGAAGGTACTTCCGAAATCCAAAAGCTTGTCATCGCAAGAGAACTTACAAAATAACGGGCTTTATGCCTATTCGGTAATTTTTTTAAGATTATTAAGGATTATTTTTGGCCAATTTTAGTCTTTTTTTCAAAATCTTTAAATAAATACTTGTATTAGTTTTGTACAATTTATTAGATTTGTACAAAATTTCAAAAAGGGTCGAGGAAATCCCAGCAAAAAGTAAACATCATGGAAGACTATAACAAAATTATCGAATCTCTTGGAGTCAAATTTGTAAGGGCCCGGAACATCCGGATATTGCAACCGATTACCATCAAAAATTTCTATGACGTTCAGAATTCGCTGACCATCCTTTACGACGGCGAAGTCTCTTTCGGCGGGGAAGACAGCCAGAAAATAGAAAAGGGCGACATGCTGTTTATCCCGGGAGGAAAGCATGCTACGGTCACCTACGGAGCAGCGGCCGCAGCCAGGCCGGTTTCGAACGAAGAATTCATGACCAATCGTGACAACTACTTTGAATCGAGCAACGACCCGTCCCTGATCGGCAAGCTTCCCAATTCATTCGGGCTGATCTCCTTCGAAGCCAAAGTATTTGACACGGTCAATTTCTTTACGTCATTGGATATCCCCCCCTTCATCATCAAGCACGACGAGCAAATCGCCGCCACCATCAACCAGATTTTGTCCGAAGACCTCATCGAAACCCCGGGTAAAGGCAGGATCATCAAAATCAAGACCGAAGAAGTCGTGATCGAGATCATCCGGTATATCCTGAAAAACAAATTGTTTGTCGAACAGCTCGTCACCAACAGCACCTATTTCAAGGACCCCCGCCTGATCGACATCTTCGCCTACATCAAGAACAACCTCGGAGGCGATCTTTCCAACAAGGTGCTTGCCAACGTAGCCAACGTATCTGAAGATTATGTAGGCCAGTATTTTAAAATGCTGACCAGCATCAATCCCCAGGACTATATCGAGTACCAGCGGATGGAAAAAGCCGTCGACCTGCTGCGCACGTCCAAGAAAAGCATCCGGGCCATCGGTTCGGACGTAGGATACAAGGACACCGCGTATTTCTGCCGCCGTTTCAAAATGATGTTCGGGATCCCCGCAGGCAAAATGCGGCGCAGGGAATCACTGATGAATGTATAGACCGGCATAATACCGGGTCAGGAAAAAGGGGGCGGTCCAATATGGACCGCCCCCTTTTCCTTGAAACAGAATATAATTCTATACATACACCATATTTCTAAGAATACTTTTATAAAGTTGAAATAAATTTATAGAAGCAGATGCATTTCGGCAAAATTGTCTATATACACGGAATATTGTTTGGTCGTGTATTAAAAAATAAGTATTAGCTACCGGAGCGGTATTCCCTGCTTTCCATGAAGGACTGGAGCAGGATGGTCGCGCTGATCTTGTCGATATTGCCTTTATCTCTCCGGTCGCTCTTTTTTGTTCCCGAGGCGATCATCGCCTGCATGGCCATGACGGAAGTATAGCGCTCATCGTGCGTATACACCGGCTTGTCGGGGAAGGCCGCCTGTAGTTTTTTCAGGAAACCCCTCACCAACGGCGTATTATTTGTCTCCGAGCCGTCCGGCTGCAGGGGCATTCCCACCACGAACGCCTCCACTTCTTCGGCGCCGGCATATTTTTTCAGGTAGTCCAGCAGCTGGTGAGACCGAACGGTCTCCAGCGCCGTTGCGATCAGCTTCAGCGGGTCGGTGACGGCAAGCCCGGTACGTTTGGAACCATAGTCGATAGCCAGCAGACGGGGCATAGCAGGGATTTCAGAAGATGAGCCGGTCAGAAAATTTTGCTAAAGATAAGGTATTTGCAATCCCCCGGTAAAAAAATAGCGTCAACATTCTATCTTTGGCGATCACAACTACGCTTTCGGAAGGCAGATTAATGGCAAAACTTCTAAACAACTTAACGTTCCGGGTACTGATCGCCATTTTTGCCGGTATCCTGGTGGGACACTTTGCGCCGGAAACAGGCGCCAGCCTCAAGTTTCTGGGCGATCTTTTTATAAACCTGATCAAGATGGTCATCGCGCCGATCATCTTCCTGACCATCGTGCTGGGGATCAGCAACATGGGTGATCTCAAAAAGGTGGGAAGAGTAGGAGGGAAAGCGCTGCTGTATTTTGAAGTGGTGACCACGGCGGCCCTGGTAATCGGGCTCATCATTGCCAATGTCTTCAAGCCCGGCCAGGGTGTTACCCCCAAAACCTCCGCTTCGGGGGCCATACAGCAATACGCCGAAAAGGGGGAACACATGGACTGGATGGGGTTTTTCATGCATATCATCCCGGACAACGCCTTTAAGGCATTTGCCGAGGGGGAAATCCTGCAGGTGCTTGTCTTTTCGGTTTTTTTCGGGGTCGGGCTGGCCCAGATGGGCGAAAGAGGGCACGCCGTCATCCTCACTTTCGAGCGCATTTCCAAAATTTTCTTCAATATCCTGACCATCGTCATGAAGCTGGCTCCCATCGGCGCTTTCGGCGGGATGGCCTTCACCGTCGGGAAGTTCGGGCTTTCCACCCTGCTTCCGCTCGGAAAGCTGATGGGTACCGTATACATGACGATGTTCCTGTTTGTATTCGTGGTGCTGAACCTTATCCTCGCCTATTATAAGATAAGCCTCTGGAAGATCCTGAAGTACATCCGCCAGGAGCTGCTGATCGTGCTGGGCACCTCTTCATCCGAATCGGTGCTTCCCCTGCTTATGGACAAGCTGGAGTACCTGGGCTGCTCCAGGTCCGTCGTCGGCCTGGTCATCCCGGCCGGGTACTCCTTCAACCTGGACGGTACCACCATCTACCTTTCCATGGCTACGATATTCCTTGCCCAGGTGTTTAATGTCGATCTGACGATCGGGCAGGAGCTGACGATCATCGGGATACTCATGGTGACTTCAAAAGGCGCCGCCGGCGTTACGGGGAGCGGCTTTATCGTGCTGGCCTCCACGCTGGCCGCCATCAAGGTGGTGCCGGTGGAAGGGATGGCCATCCTCCTCGGCGTGGACCGCTTTATGTCCGAGGCCCGCGCCATTACCAACACCATAGGCAACACCGTAGCCACTCTCTGGGTAGCGCGAAACGAAAACGAGCTCGATATGGACCGGCTTTCGCGGGTGCTCAATAAGGAATAAATTGGGCGGTTTCTTATATTTTGCCATTCTGAACGTTACATTTGCGCAGTGGAATAATTGCTGTATGTAGATGTCTACCCTTTTTGTTTTCCTGGCAGTCGTGCCCGGCTTCGTAGTGATCGGCGTATATCTTGAGAGAAAAATTTCGGCTTTCATCCAGGACCGCATGGGTCCTATGGAAGTAGGGAAGTGGGGACTGCTTCAGCTTATTGCCGATCTGCTCAAACTGATCCAGAAAGAGAATATCGTACCTGAAGCCGTCGACCGGCGCATGTTCCT
>JBEBSO010000254.1:0-5776 GCA_040394275.1 Telluribacter sp. | reverse complement strand
TTATAAACTTAGGGTTGAACCAGCTAACTCATTTTGTGGAAGGTTAAAAACAAATGGGACTTCTTTACCCGTTTTTACATCTTTAATGCGGATGGTTATTATTTTCTCTTTTTGCAATGGATCTGCTACTGAAACCACCGCTTTCCCCTTTATATTTTTTATCATTAATATAATGCGCTAGCTTTCGGAAATTCCGTAGGTAGAAGAACGTAGACGCCAGCCGGCCTTACGTGTAAATGAAGACGGATACGGTAACCAGTCAATTGAATTTTTTATACCTGAATAATGGACCATACAGACCTGATACGTACCGCAGCCGATCCCGGGTTGCTTAAACAATACGGGTATGCACTTATCGATCTCCTTGCGGCTGACCTCCGGCAGGCGGTTTCGGACGACTACCATACCCTGCATCAGGAGGCCCCGGAAGACCAGCTCCGGTACTGGGAGGAGGATTTTGCCGGCGGGCAGGAGGCAGATCCCCTGGCGCTGTTCCGGAAGGTGCTCGACAGGTCAGTGAAGATCCGCAGCCGGGGCTATGCCGGTCATCAGGTATGTCCGCCGCACCTGATGACAGTGCTTACCTCTGCGCTGATGGCTTACCTGAACAACGGCATGGCTGTGTATGAAATGGGGATGAGCGGTAACGCCATGGAAAGGATTGTGCTGAAGGACCTCGCGGCGCGTTTCGGGCTGCCGGAGGGTGCCGCCGGGTTCATCACTTCCGGGGGAAGCCTCGGCAACCTGACCGCTTTGCTGACCGCCCGGGCGCATTACCTGTCGCGAAACCCGGGGACAAACTATCGGGATCTGGCCGTCATGGTATCGTCGGAAGCCCATTACAGCATCGAAAGAGCGCTCCTGGTGATGGGGATGGACCGGGAGCAGCTGATCAAGGTACCGGTGAAACCGGATTTTACAATGGATGTCGCGGCGCTTCCGGGATTGTACGGGAGCAGCCGGGTGGAAGGGAAAGCGGTATTCTGCCTGATCGGCTGTGCCTGTTCCACCGCAACCGGCGCCTATGACGACCTGGAGGCATTGGGAGATTTTACCACTGCGCATGGTATATGGTTTCATGTAGACGCGGCTCACGGAGGACCGGCCTTGTTTTCTCCCCGTTACGCGCATTTGCTGGCCGGGAGCGGGCGGGCAGATTCGCTGATCATCGATTTTCACAAGATGATGATGGTTCCTTCCCCCTCCACGGCAGTGCTCTACCGGTCGGCCGGCGCTGCCAACCTGACTTTTATGCAGGATGCCAGGTACCTGTGGGAAGACCAGGACAGCGACGAATGGTACAACTCGGGGAAACGTACTTTCGAATGCACCAAACCCATGACCGTCCTGCACATCTATTTTCTTTTACGGTTATATGGTGCCCGGCTTTTCGGGGAGCAGGTAGATTATCTCTACGGGCTTGCGGAAAAGCTGGCCGGCCTTCTGGGAAAAGACCGCAGGTTCGGGCTGCTGAACCGGCCGCAGGCCAATATCGTTTGTTTTCGCGTGCTGTCTCCCCCGCAGGATCCGGATGTACTGAACCGGGAAGTATTAAAAAAACTGGCGGCAGACGGCAGGTTCTACATTGTGAGCACGACAGTGGGAGGCAGGTTTTATTTCCGCGTATCCCTGATGAATCCGCAGACGACGCCTGCCGACCTGGAGGAGCTTTTGGCGACGATTGCTGATCTGGCCGGTGCAGGAAGCTAAAGCCACCAGCCAAGCCGGATGGGAAGCAGGCAGGCCTGCCGGGACAACAGGTATCCGGTCTGCAGTGAGAGAGCCCTTTGCCCCGTCGTATACCAGTTCCAGATATGGCAATGCCCGATCCGGGCATTCAGGATGGGGTGAAGCGGGTGGGGAACGGCCTGTATTCGAATTCGGAGGAGAGGGACAGCCCGTGAATTCCTTCAAAATGGAGATACCCCGTGCCGATAAAGTCCGGCAGGCTTTACTGCCCGCTGCCCGCCGGCTTCCGTGCGAGGAGGCCGCAAAGCAGGGCGCAGAGCAGCGTAAGCAGCGTGCCGATCACCCGTTCGTAAATATTGACGGCAAACAGGTTGCCAAACGTGTTGAGCGCAAATAGGGCGACAAAAAACCAGAGTATCACCCGGCGCAGCTTTCCGGGCAGGTAGGAGCGGAGTACTCCCGACTGCTGGGCCACTACGAAGATCAGCAGGGCATTGATGACAAGCGAAACGGTTTCGAATACATACATCTCTTCCCTGGACTTCAGCCTGCCGGCCCATACGGCACCGTACGGGATCCATTCCAGCAGGACCAGGAAGTGAAAGAGGGTTACAACCGACAACAGGAAGAGCAGCAGGATACCGGCTTGTTTTTGGGTCATGGCCTGGGCAATTGGTTTTTAGCGGATGCACCTGCCCCGCGGGCTTTTGCCGGGGATGAAGCAATGCCGGTTCAAATCTAAGCATTTCCCGGAAGAGAAAAGAAAAAGTGTTCCGCGGCTGCGGCTGCTGATGCGATCAAAGACAGGATATTTTTTTGTTCTTACGGCCCGCTGTCCTAATTTGGTGCAAAAATAGAACTTACTTTATGTATTCATTCAGGATAGGGCAGGGATACGACGTGCATCAGCTGGAGGAGGGCCGGGATTTCTGGCTGGGCGGAATCCGGATCCCGCACACGCACGGGGCAAAAGGACATTCGGACGCAGATGTGGTCTGCCACGTTATTTGTGATGCATTGCTGGGAGCTGCCAACCTGCGCAACATCGGTTATCATTTTTCGGATAAAGATCCGCAATGGAAAGGGGTAGACAGTAAAATATTGCTGTCAAAAGTAATGGAAATGATCCGCGGCAAGGGATACGAGCTGGGAAATGTCGATGTGACCGTGGTGCTGCAGGCACCCAGGCTTAACCCGTTTATTCCTGCCATGAAGTCCTGCCTGGCGGAGGTGATGCAGGCGGAGGAGGAGCTGATCTCGATCAAGGCGACCACCTCCGAATGGATGGGGTTTGTCGGCAGGGGAGAAGGCGTCTCTGCCCTGGCTGCGGCTTTGATTTATCGCAGGCCATAGATGCAAGTAAAGTTAAAATTGTAAATCGGGAAGTTGAATTTTTATACGCATGAATGCCCTATGAAACGGATAGCCCTGTTCTTTTTGAATGTTATTTTCGGTTTTTATGCGGCCTGCGCCCAGCAGAATGCGGGCGTTACGGACCCCCTGGGATTTGAGGAATACGATCCGGTATCGACCCTGAAGGTGGAAGCTCATTTGCTGAAGCGCGCCAGGTACCCCTTTATCGATGTGCACAATCACCAGCCGCAAATGCCCACCCAGGATCTCCCGTTGCTGCTTTCCCGTATGGATTCGCTCCACCTCAGGATCATGGTTAACCTGAGCGGGAGAGGCTGGACCCAGGATTGGGACGAGGGGACGGCGCACCTGAAGAAGGCGCTCGAAAATGTGCGGAAGACAGATCCCCGCCGGCTTGTGGTGTTTCCCATTGTGCTGTTCAGGGGGTTTGGTTATAATGTGTGGACGGAATAGGCCGTCCGGCGGCTCGAAGAGGACGTGAAGATGGGAGCAAAGGGATTGAAAATATACAAAAGCCTGGGACTCAGTGGTATCAAAGATCAAAACGGCAACCGGGTACCGGTCAATGACCCCCGTCTCGACCCGGTGTGGGCCAAGTGCGGGGAGCTGAAAATTCCTGTACTGATTCATACCGCCGATGTGCCGTCTTTCTGGGACCCGATGGACCGGTATAACGAGCGGTGGCTGGAGCTGAAGCTGCATCCCGGCCGCAGGAGAGGGCCGAATGACCCCGTCCCGTTTGAAACCCTGATCGCGGAGCAGCATGATGTGTTCCGTAAGCATCCGCGTACCACCTTTATCAATGCGCACATGGGTTGGTATGCAAATGACCTGAAAAAGCTGGACAGCCTGATGCAGGCATTTCCCAATACCATGGTGGAAATCGGTGCCGTCATCGCGGAGCTGGGCCGTCAGCCCCGGGCGGCCAGGGCATTTTTCGTGCGGTACCAGGACCGGGTGTTGTTCGGCAAGGACAGCTGGGTGCCCTCGGAGTACGCTACCTATTTCCGGGTGCTTGAAACGGAGGATGAATATTTTCCCTACCACAAAAAATACCACGCTTTCTGGCGGATGTATGGGATGGGGCTCCCGGACGAAGTCCTGAAGAAGCTTTATTACAAGAATGCGCTGCGGATCATCCCCGGCCTGGACAAGCGGCTGTTCCCGGAGTAGCCAGGCCCGGCCGGGTGAGGTTTGGGCTCCGGTCAAAAAAACGGGGCGGTCTTGTCAACAAAAGGTGCTTATCTCGTAATTTGCCGTCCATATTTTTTCCTGACTGTAACTAACCTTTCTGACCCCTGTGATGACAGCAGCTACTTTCGAGCAGAAAAAGCAGAGACTGTTCCTTTTTCTCTGCGGTTTGTTTCTTACCAACGCACTTATTGCCGAAATGGTAGGCTCCAAAATCTTCTCAGTGGAAACGCTGCTGGGGATGATGCCGGTGCAGATCCCGATTGCCGGGCAGAAGCTGGATTTTAATATGACAGCCGGTGTGATCAACTGGCCCATTGTCTTCGTAACCTCCGACATTATCAATGAATATTTTGGAAAGCGGGGCGTCAAGCGGATCTCCTACCTGACCGCGGGTTTTATCGTATACATGTTTCTGGTGGTCTATATCGCGACATTGCTGCCGCCTGCCGGGTTCTGGCTGGAAGTAAATGCAACCGATGACGCCGGCAAGGCCTTCAATATCAATGAGGCCTACGCCCGGATTTTCCGGCAGGGGCTGGGTATCATGATCGGGTCGATCACCGCGTTCCTGCTGGGACAGCTCCTCGATATTTCCGTTTTTTCCTGGCTTCGCAGGAAAACCGGCAGCAGGTACATCTGGCTGCGTGCCACCGGTTCCACGCTGTTTTCCCAGCTGGTCGACAGCTTCGTAGTGATTAGTGTGGCTTTCTGGGTGTTCGGCAACTGGGACCTGAGCATGGTATTCTCCGTCGGGACGATCAACTACATCTACAAGGGCATCGTCGCGATACTGATAACACCCGTGCTGTACATCGCGCATTATTTCATCGACCGCTACCTGGGGAAAGAAAACGCCGAACGTATGGTGGAGGAGGCAGCGATGGCCGGGTGATCAGAACGGCATGCCTATCGCAATGTTCAGGATCAGGTTCTCCCTGCGCCAGGCCCGGTTCCTGAAGTTGATTTCATTGAATACCCACGGGTTTTTGAAAGCCGTTTCCGCTTCGTCGACAGGTACATTGGCATACCAGGGCTTCCGGAAAGGGATCGCCACGTCGAGCCTGAAAATCAGGTAGGTGAAGTCCAGCCGAAGCCCTACGCCGCCGTCGACGGCAAGCTGCCGGTAGAAATCCTTACGGAATACACTTTCTGATCCGTAAATATTGTTTTCGCGGTAGCTCCATACGTTGCCGGCGTCCGCGAAAACGGCAAACTGGAACAGCGAGGTGAGGCTCAGCCGGAATTCGCTGTTGAGCTCGAGCTTGATGTCCCCGAAGGAGCTGTTGCGGAACAGCGACTGGGTGGTGGAGTCGTCGGGCGCCGAATTGCCCGGCCCTACGTTCCTGGCCTGGAAGCCCCGGAGACCGGAGCTGCCGCCTGCAAAATACTGCCGGATCTGCGGCAGGGCCAGTGAGTTGCCGTGGGGAAGCCCGAAGCCGGTAAACAGCCGGTTGACCCACCTGATGCCAGGCGTCAGGCTGCTGTAGTATTTCATTTCCAGGTCTGCCCGGGCATATTG
>JBEBSO010000253.1:0-5821 GCA_040394275.1 Telluribacter sp. | reverse complement strand
GCCTTCTGGCTTTCGATCGTACGGTGGTTCAGGTCTTCCGACCGGAGCACAGGAGCTATGCCTTTCACCAGTTCCTCTATATCCCGGCCCGGCGTGAACCGGTAATAGTACCTGTAAAGAATACGGCTCCCTTTTTGCGACAGCCCGGTAGCTTCCAGGTACTTCAGCGGGATATATACGGAAGGAGCCACCGAGGCCGCTATGCCCGTCTGTCCCGGCGCTTTTAGCAGGGTCCCGGCAATTTCGAAAGTGACCTCGCCCAGCTTGATGGAATCGCCGATCCGTGCGTCGTACTGGAGCATCAGCGTCTGATCCACCAACGCCCGGCGCCCCTCCCTGAAAACGCGCTCCGCCGCTGCCGGTTCGGTTTCCAGTTTACCGTAGTAGGGGAAATCCCCCTCCAGCGCCCGGATCTGCGCAAGCCTCGTCCCTTCTCCCCTGACGAAGTAAATCATCGACGCAAAGCTCTGCTCCTCCGAGCGCGCTCCCTTCAGCGAATCCAGGAAGTTACGCACCGCGGGTGTAGCAGGTCTGTTGTCCGAAATTTCCAGGTCTGCGCCGAGCAGCTCGGCCGCCTGCAGATCGATATTCTCCTGGAGGTTGTCTCCCAGCGAGTAAATAGCTACCAGGGCAGCGATCCCCAGCACGATGGAAGACATGAACAAAAACAGCCTGGCGCGGTTACGCCTGCTGTCTCGCCAGGCCATCAAAAACAGCCAGGCTGTCCGGCTTTCCTTTGTTTCTGCCTCATTCATGAATATCCTGGACTATTTTTCCTCCTTTCAACCTGATCATTCTCCGGGTACGGGCAGCCAGCTCCGGATCATGGGTCACTACGATCAGGGTGGTGCCGGCCTCGCTGTTGAGATCAAAAAGGAGCTTTTCCACCCTCTCGCTTGTTTCCGCATCGAGATTGCCTGTCGGCTCATCGGCAAAGAGAATCCTGGGCTGGTTGGAAAAAGCCCTCGCCAGGGATACGCGCTGCTGCTCGCCCCCGCTCAGCTGTGCGGGGTAATGATCCCCCCGGTCTGCCAATCCTACCTTGTCCAGCAGCTCCATTGCCCTGGGCCTGGCATTCCGCTGCCCCTGAAGCTCCATCGGTACCATCACGTTTTCCAGGGCCGTGAGTGTCGGCAGAAGCTGAAAATTCTGAAATATAAACCCGATATATTGATTTCTCAGGGCAGCCAGCCTGTCCTCGTTCAGATGTGCTTACCCGGTCAAGACCGGCGCACAGGCCAAGCAAAGTAGTTTTTCCGCTCCCCGAAGGCCCGACAATCGAAACAGTATCTCCCGGCGCCACCGAAAAGCTGATGCCTTCCAGCACCGCCAGCTCGCGGCTGCCGCTCCTGTAAGTTTTACCAACTTCATCAAGTTGGAGTATATTTGCCATACTATAAATGATTAACCGGCCGTTAGCCGGTAATGGATGAAGCCCCCTTTGCCTGGTTGTAGCAGACCGCTTCTGCCGGGAGCCCCGTTTTTTGACAAAATAAACAAATTTGTATGAAAAAAATAGTTTCGATCGTTTTGCTGGCCCTCGTTACGGCATTCTGGACCGCCTGCGGATCAAAGGACACGACGACCGGTGCTGCCGCCGCCGAAACTGCCGGGGAAGCCGTGACGACGGATACTTCCCGGGTCAAAACCATCCTTTTCTTTGGCAACAGCCTTACCGCAGGCTACGGCATCGATCCGCAGGAATCCTTTCCTTCCCTGATTCAAAACAGGCTGGATTCGCTGCATTACCGGTATAAGGTGGTCAACGCCGGCGTAAGCGGGGAAACCAGCGCTTCGGGCAACAGCCGGATCGACTGGGTGCTCAAAAATCCCGTGGATATATTTGTGCTTGAGCTCGGCGGCAACGACGGCCTGCGGGGGATCCCTGTCGCCGAAACCCGGAAAAACCTGCAATCCATACTCGATAAGGTGAAGGCAAAATACCCCGCTGCCACCATCATCCTCGCCGGCATGCAGATGCCGCCCAGCATGGGAAGCCGCTATACGGAGGAATTCCGGACAATATTCCCGGAGCTGGCCCGGCAAAACGGGGTGGCCCTGATCCCCTTCCTCCTGGAAGGCGTCGGCGGAGAGGCCGGGTTTAACCTGAAAGACGGCATTCACCCGAATGCCGCAGGCGCCCGGATCGTAGCAGACAATGTATGGGCCGTGCTGGAAAAAGCGCTGGACTAATCGTTTCCTGCTTCGCTCCCTCTTTTCACCGCAGCCGTCGTTTCCCTTCTGCTCTGCCGCACAGGCCGGGCCCGGATGCTTCCTGATGATCTCCGCAGCTGTCCCGGAAAGAACAAAAAGTACGGGCCGTCCATCAGGCCTGGCTACCACTTGTGTAATGTAAGGTTCTATGCATTGCAAAGTACCTAATTTTACACCCGACATCAGCAAGTATATTATAGTGATCTGTTAGCCATGAATTATTTTACCTGGGCCTGTCTGGGCCTCTTTTTCTCTTTTATGCTACCCCGCGCGGAAGCTCAGCAAAAAAAGCCGATCCGCATATCCGGTGAAATCGCGGACGAAAACCGGCAGCCGGGCTCCTTCGCCAACGTGCTCATCCTCCATCCCGTCGACTCGACCATGCTGACCGGCGTGGTGGCTGACCTGGACGGCAGGTTTTCGCTGGATTTTTCCGGCGCGGGCTCCTTCCTTGTTTCCGTATCCATGAACGGCTACAAAAAGGCGTTCAGCCCGCTGCTCAGAAACGAGGGGAAAGACATCCGCCTGCCCGGGTTCCTGCTGCAGCCGGAATCCGGCATGCTGGCGGAAGTAACCGTCAGCGCCAGGAAGCCCTTTATCACCCAGGAGACGGACCGGATGGTGCTCCACGTTGAAAACAGCATCGTGGCTGCCGGCGCCACTGCCCTGGAA
Organism: Telluribacter sp.; assembly: GCA_040394275.1. Classification (GTDB taxonomy): domain Bacteria; phylum Bacteroidota; class Bacteroidia; order Cytophagales; family Spirosomataceae; genus JBEBSO01. Next base: position 2,935 of record JBEBSO010000253.1, on the reverse strand, counting down.
GTGCTGGAGCGTGCGCCGGGCGTGACCCTCGACCAGCAGAATGACCGGATCCAGCTCCGGGGCAAAGACGGGGTCGTTGTCCAGATCGACGGCAAGCAGACTTATCTTTCGGAGCAGGAGCTTGTCAGCCTGCTCCGCAATACACCCAGCGACAACATCGAAAAAATCGAGCTGATCACCAATCCTTCCTCCAGGTACGATGCTGCCGGCAATTCCGGCATCATCAACATCCGGTTCAAGCGAAATAAGAATTTCGGCACAAACGGCTCGCTCACCCTGGGAGGCGGTATTTCCCCCCCGGATTATTTTCGCGGCAACGGTTCGCTCACGCTCAACCACAGAGCCGGAAAGCTGGGCGTTTTCGGTACGCTCACCGGCTTTGAAGGATCGGGCTTCAATGATCAAACGGTGGACAGGGTGATACCGCATGAGGGCCAAAAGACCTATTTTGACGCCCATTCATTCAGCAACTGGAAAGCACGCAATTACAGCACCCGGCTTGGCCTCGACTATTTTGCCAGCGAAAAGACAACCATCGGCATCCTCATCTCTGCTTTCCATAACAAATGGTCGAATCCTTTCAGAACTACCGGGGTGACGATACGGAACGACGATGGGACACCGCGGCAGCACTACCGTACCGTCACCGACGCCTACAACCGGATGGGCAATGTAACAGGCAACCTGTACTTCAGGCATAAACCTGCCGGCGAAGAAAGCGAGCTGACGTTTGACCTGGACTATGTCGGGTACGACGGCAGGGGGTACAACTCCATGGATACCCGGTACTTCACGCCCGATTCCCTGCCGGACGGCGCCCCCGACCTGGTCCGGAACAACATGCCTTCCCGCATCGGGATCGGTGTGGCCAAGCTGGACTATTCCCGTAAAATAGGCGAATACAAGCTGGAAACGGGGCTGAAATCCAGCTATGTCGCCTCCGACAACGATATGGTTTTTGAAAAAAAATCGGACGACTGGATGATCGACAGCAGCCGGACGAACCGCTTCCGGTACACGGAAAACATCAGTGCCGCGTATGCCTCCTTCAGCGGAAATATCAACCGCAGGACCCGGTTTATGGCGGGTATACGGGCAGAGCATACTTTTTCCTCCGGGAACTCGGTAACCCTGGGCAGCATTACCAAAAGAAATTACCTGGATTTCTTCCCCAGCGTCTTCATCTCGAGAGACCTGGACAGCAACAACGTGGTGAACCTGTCCTACAGCCGCCGCATCGACCGGCCCGGCTACCAGTCGCTCAATCCGTTTGAGTTCTATCTGGATCCCTATACTTTTCAACGGGGAAACCCGAATCTGAAACCCCAGTACACGCATTCCCTCCAGCTGACGCATGTCTACCGCAGCTTCCTGAATACCACCCTGGCCTACAGCCGGGTAAGGGACATGATCGCGCGGGAAGTACCGATGCAGATCGCAGAAGAAAACAAGACCTACCTGACGGCAGATAACCTTGACAAACAGAATTATTTCAGCCTGACCATCGGTGCGCCGCTGCCGGTAAACAAATGGTGGAACCTTCAGGTCAATCTCTCGGGTGCGTTCAATGAATACAGTACTTTTTACCGGAACGCACCCTATCACATGCGCCTGTTTACGTGGAACGCATACGCCAACAACCAGGTCACCCTTCCCTGCAACTGGACTTTTGAAGCCGGGGGATGGTACAACAGCCCCGCAATATTCGGTCTTATGGCCGCCAGGTCGCACGGGATGGTCAACCTGGGCCTTCAGAAGAGCATCAACAACAAGAAGACAACCGTAAGGCTGAATGTACAGGACCTTTTTCAAACCAACAGGTTCCGCGGCAGCACACAGTTTGAGGACATCGATGTAAAAGTCAGGGCTACCTGGCCAAGCAGGCAGTTCCGGCTTGCCGTTACCCACCGGTTCGGCAATCAGCATGTCAAATCGGCCCGCCGTCGCAACACGGGCGCTGACGAGCTTCAGAAGCGTGTCAGCGAGGACAGCAACGGCTGATCACGACGCTGATCCTACGATTAGTTCAGGTCCTCCTGATCCGGCAGGTTTATAAAACGGTTGACTTTTTCCAGCCAGATATACTGGCCTTCGCAAGTCCAGTGGGAATCGCCCCGGAGGTACATGCGCTCCGGCGACCGCCTGTAATCCTGCAGTACGTCGATGCAAGGCACCCGCAGCTCCGGATGCCCGTATACACGTTCTATCAGGCGGTTATATGCCCCGTATTCGGGCATCAGGACCGTTGCCTTGTTCGGGATAACGGACAAAGCGATGCGGTCAAATCCCATTTTCTCCAGGCCGGATACGCTGGCGTTGATGTTGCTGACCAGGTTTTCCACCTCTTCGTCTGCCAGGTCTGCAAACGAGGAAAAGCTCATCGTCGAATCGGTATCCAGGTAATACACCACGTGCTTCCCGTCTGCCGATACCGTCGCGTGCTCATTGACACGGCCGAAAACCCGGTGGGTGAAGCCGGCCTTCCACTCTTTCAGCCGCTGCACGGGTGAAAAATAAAAGAGGACGACATCCAGGCGTCCTTCTATCGCCTCCGACGAAAACCAGGTATCCAGCTGCTGCATCAGCGACGGCCGGGCATGGGCTGTAAAAGTAGCGGTGTCCGCTACAATCCGGTCGACCGGCCTCTGAAAGTGACTTCGGAAAGCACGCTCAACGGATTCGATGACCAGGATATTGGTCACGGCGTCAGGTGCAGGACGTGATCCCAGTGGGTATACCGGTAGCTGTCCACATCAAACTCATCCGGGTCCACCCGCGTGGCTTCCGCAAAGCTGTCACCCAGGATATAGAGATGTCTTTTTTCCCCGCTCCTCCGAACGGTACCTGCCTGCGCAAAGGGCGGACAGACCTGCCGCGGATCCTTAAACGACGCCAGGCTCGTGATGCGGTACAGGTCTCCGAAGGCGTAGTCGTC
>JBEBSO010000252.1:0-5831 GCA_040394275.1 Telluribacter sp. | reverse complement strand
CACTCTGCCTTGCACCCTTTGCAGGAAAGACAGAGATCCAGTACCTCTTTTACCATTTCCTGGTCTACAACGGCGTCTTCCCGGGGATGCTGCCCCCCGGCCCCGGTATAGTACTTTCTCAGGAGGTTGGCGCGGGCCCGGGTGGTATCGTGCTCACTCCTTGTCGCCATAAAGCTCGGGCACATCGTGCCGCCGGTAAGCTCCGTTTTACGGCAGTCGCCCGAACCGCTGCATTTCTCGGCCAGGCGCAATATGCTTTCCTGCGCGGAAAAGTCAAAGGTAGTGGCCGGCAGCCGGGGCACGTAATCAGGAACATACCGCAGGTGCTCATTCATCGGCGGCGCGCCGGTGATCTTTCCCTTGTTGAATATCCCTTCCGGGTCCCAGATCTTCTTCACCTGCCTGAAGAGCTCGTATACCTCCTCTCCCATCATGTAGGGAATAAACTCGCCCCGCAGCCGGCCGTCGCCATGCTCCCCCGAAAGCGAACCTTTATATTTTTTCACCAGCACGGCGGCATCCGCCAGCACCTCCCTGAATTTCACCTTTCCCTCGCTGGTTTTGAGATTGATCATGGGCTCCACATGAAGCTCCCCGGCGCCGGCATGCGCATAGTATGAAGCATGGACCCCGTGCGCTTCCAGCAATTTTTCCAGGTCGGCAATGTAATCGGGCAAATCGTCGACAGCCACCGCGCAATCCTCGATCAGGTTGACCGGCTGCGTATCGCCGGGAAGGTTCCTGATCAGGCCCAGGCCGGCCTTCCGGATATCCCAGGCTTTGTTTGCATCGGCGCCGAACAAAACAGGGTACGCATAGCCGGACCGGTTCAACCGCAGCTCATCGATCAGCAGCGCCGCCTTCCCGTTGACTTCCTGCTCATCCGCTCCCCAGAATTCCACGATCAGCAGCGCACCGGGATCGCCCTCGATAAAAAACCTGTTTTTTGAATATTCATGGTGCTCCCGGGTAAAGTCCATGATGTATTTATCCACGAGCTCGGAGGCTTTGGGCGCATGCCGCATGGCGATCCTGTTGGCCTGCAAGGCATCGGAAAGGGTATACGTATGCACGCAGACGACGCCGACAGCAGGAGGCGGTACATCTACAAGGCCTATTTTGGCTTCGGTGATAAAGCAGAGCGTACCTTCCGAACCTGCGATGAGCTTACAGATGTTGATATGACCATTCTCCGTTCCCTCAGGCAGAAAAAGACTGTCGAGGGCGTACCCGCTGTTCCTGCGGGTCACCTCCGGCCTGGGAAAATGATCTTTGACCAGCTGCCGGTCTACCGGGTTGGAAATAATGCCCCACATCCCCGCATAAATGGCCTGCTCCCTCTTGCCGGAGACACCCTCACCCGCTACCCTGCGCTGCAGCCCGGCCACGGTCATGTCCTTAAATACGGCCTCGCTCCCGTCCGCAAGCAGCACCTTCACTTCCAGCAGGTGATCCCGGACGCTCCCCCAGGTAATCGAATGCAGCCCACAGGAATTGTTCCCGATCATTCCGCCGATCATCGCCCGGCTGGCCGTTGAAGTCTCCGGTCCGAAGAGCAGCCCGTACGGAGCCAGGTGCTTGTTGAGATCGTCCCGGATGACGCCGGGCTGTACCCTCACCCATTTTTCCTGCGCGTTGATTTCGAGTATCCCGTTAAACTGCCTGGAAACATCGACGACGATGCCCGACCCCACCACCTGCCCGGCCAGGGAAGTACCCGCCGTCCGGGGTATAAGCGTGATTTTGTGCCTGTTGGCAAACCCGATCAAAAGCTTAAGATCCTCCACCCCGGCGGGAACGGCCACGGCAAGGGGAAGCTCCTGGTAAACGGACGCATCGGTGGCATACAGGTGGCGCTGCGCTTTGTGAAGGGTAGAGTCATCGTAATATAATTCGCCTTTCAGCTTTTCTTTCAGGTTACCGAAACTTATCAACGTACTTCTGTTCATGACAGGTTCTTCAAAATTTTGCCAAAGTTAACACACTTACCGGGGCCATTGTCCAACGGGGCTTGCCCCGGTGAAATTTTACGAAATAAAACCAAAAAAATCGAACGGCGGCCGTATTTTTGTCAAATACTAACACGACGATAACCAGCCTGATACGACTTATGAACTTCAGTAAGCGAAGGGGAAAATCTTTCTTTTCTACCCGGTTCCTGCTGGCCGGGCTCCTGCTCGGCAACATCCCCCTGTTCAAAGCCTCCGGGCAAAAGTTCACGATGGACAACTATACGGATACGACGCTGTATCACAAGGGGCTGATTTCTTTATATAAAAAGTACGACCGCGTCAGGATCAGCGGCTACATGCAGCCCCAGTTCCAGTTCGCCGGATCCAAAGGTGCGGCCGGGTACGCCGGCGGGGATTTTCCGACGGGCGTGAACAACCGGTTTTCTATGCGGAGGGGACGCTTCCGGATGGACTATGCGCACGACAATTCCGAAGGCCTGCCTTCCCTGCTTTTTGTGTTCCAGTTTGACGGGACGGAAAGAGGTTTTTTTGCCCGCGACTTCTTCGGCAGGGTTTACGAAAACAAATGGCACCTCTTCAATTTTACCGCCGGGATTTTCTCACGGCCTTTCGGCTATGAAGTCAACCTGGGTTCGGCGGACCGCGAATCGCCCGAGCGGGGACGTATGTCGCAGATCCTGATGAAGACCGAGCGGGATACCGGCGCCATGATTACTTTCAGCCCGCAGCGCAAGGGCCATCCGTTACATTTTCTGAAAGTAGACCTGGGCATTTTTAACGGCCAGGGGATCAGCAATGCCGTCAACGACTTTGACAGCCACAAGGATGTGATCGGGCGGATTTCGGCCAGCAAACTGAAAATCAGCCCGGACCTGGAGCTTTCCGCGGGCACTTCCGTGCTCTACGGCGGGATGCAGCAGTTTACGCGTGAAATCTATACGATGGGAGACGATGAGTTTGAGGAATCCGATGCCGCTTCCAACGTGGGTAAAATTGCGCCGAGACATTATTATGGCGCAGATATTCAGCTGACGATCCCCAACCGGGAAGGAGCCACCGAGCTGCGCGCAGAGTACATTACCGGCACACAGACGGGCACTGCCGGCTCTACGGAAAGCCCGCCCGTCATCCCGATGCTGAACGGCGTTCCCGCCCCGCTCTACATCCGGCCGTTCAACGGCGCCTATTTCTATTTTCTCCAGGACCTGGGCAGCCCCAGGCACCAGCTGGGCCTCAAATACGACTGGTACGACCCCAACACCGATATCTCCGGACAGGCCATCGACAACAGGTTTACCGGGGCGGACATTGCCTTTCATACCGTAGGGTTCGGCTACAATTACTATATCAGCGATAACCTCCGCCTGCTGCTCTGGTACGACGTCGTACGCAACGAAAAAACATCGGCAGGCATCTACCAGCGTGACATCCCCGACAACGTATTTACCTCCAGGCTCCAATTCCGGTTCTGACCGGCAACAGGGCGGTACGGGGCGGAGGGTACGCGGCGGAGAGCCGGGTGACGGTCTCTCCGCCGCGCAAGCCGGCTTACGGACGGTCCCAGAACGGCGGGGGCTCAATGCCCAGGGCCCTCAGGTATACATAGCCCTGCCCCCGGTGGTGCACCTCGTTGTCGATGAAATACAGGATATTGTCCAGGATCTCGTTGTCGTAGGCACCAAAAAGATTGAACCGTTCGTGAAAATCTTCAAAGGTAAGGCGTTGCCAGTACCTGTCGATTTCTTCGGTAGCCAGGTCCCATCGTTCCAGGAAGGCCGCTTTGGTTGTCAGGTGGTCCATCTTTTCGGTATAAGATCCGGCCGTTTTTTCCACCATTTCCTTCATCGCAGGCGCACCGATGGCAAGGAGCTCAGACGCCAGTTGGGAGAAAGTCCGCATCCCGCCGATGGAAAACCCGAAAAAATCCTCTTCGGGGAAGGCTTCGATCACTCTCCGGGTGAGCGCCCGGTGGCCCTGCCAGTGCTTCAGCAATTTCTCAGGGCTGATCAGCTGTTTTTCGTTGTTCATAGTAAAGAACCGGTTATGAATAAATGATTACCCCGTAAAATTGCCGGCCCGGAATGACAACCCTATGTCAGTGGCTTCCTGTTTTTTTTTCGGGCATCCGGCGCCCGTCGCCAACAGATTATTACCATAAAAAAAAATTTTTTTACTACTTTCACGCATCCTAAAAAAACCCTGTTTATAAAATGAGTCAGCAACCTACGGAATTTAAGCGCTCGCTGGGGCTTTTGGATTCAACCCTCATCGTATCCGGATCCATGATCGGTTCCGGAATTTTTATTGTCTCCGCAGACATGTCCAGAAGTCTCGGGTCGGCCGGATGGCTGATCTTCGCCTGGATTTTCACAGGGATCATGACCATCATCGCCGCGCTCAGCTACGGAGAGCTTGCCGGCATGATGCCCCGCGCAGGCGGCCAGTTCGTCTACATACAGCGGGCCTGGAATTCGCTGCTGGGCTTTGTATACGGCTGGACGGTCTTTACCGTCATCCAGACCGGGACAATCGCAGCGGTAGCTATCGCCTTCACGAAGTTCTCCGCCGTGTTCATCCCGGCTCTCAACCCGGAAAACATCCTGCTTAGCATCGGGGGCTTCCCGCTGCGGGCTTCTGCGCTCTACGCCATAGCCAGCATCGTATTGCTCACCTATATCAACAGCAAAGGTGTCCAGATGGGCAAGGTGATCCAGAATATCTTTACTTCTACCAAGCTGATTGCGCTTTCGGTCATCATCATCCTGGGCCTGATCGTCGGCGCCAAGTCGGGCTTCCTCGCTCTGAACTTTTCCAATGCCTGGGAAGCCTCAAAGGCACATGCGGACGGGAGCATCTCCCCGATTTCGGGAATAGCGCTGGTCATGGCCATCGGCGTTTCACTGATCGGCTCCATTTTCTCTTCCGATGCCTGGAATAACATTACCTTTATTGCGGGGGAAGTCAAAAACCCCAGGCGCAACATACCGCTGAGCCTGCTGCTGGGCACTTCGATCGTTACCGTCATTTACCTGCTGGCCAACCTCTCCTACCTGTCCCTCCTTCCCCTGCACGGCAGCCCGGAAGGGACGGACGTAGTCAGCCGCGGCATCCAGTTTGCCTCCTATGACCGGGTAGGCACCGCCGCTACGGAGATGATATTCGGAGATATCGCAGTGGCGCTCATGGCCGGCCTGATCATGATTTCCACCTTCGGCTGCAACAACGGCCTGATCCTGGCGGGAGCCCGCCTCTACTACGCCATGGCAAAGGAAGGCCTCTTTTTCAAACAGACCGAGCAGCTCAACAAGCACGCGGTACCCGCGAAAGCCCTCTGGCTGCAGTGCATCTGGGCAAGCCTGCTCTGCCTCTCCGGCACTTACGGCGACCTGCTTGACTACTGCATTTTCGGGTCACTCTTCTTTTATATGGTCACGATTCTCGGTATATTTCGTCTGAGGAAAAAAGAACCGGATGCAGAGCGTCCTTACAAAACGTTCGGATACCCGTTGGTACCTGCGCTGTATATCATAGCGGCTGCCGCCATTTGCCTGATTCTGCTGGTGGATGAAAAAACGCGTGAAAATGCAGGCATGGGACTGCTCATCATTGCCCTGGGGATCCCGATTTATCTATTTACCAGGTCCCGGCAGCGAAAAGCGCCTTAAGACCTGCCAACCGGTTTAACATGTATCGCCGCTTCGGTAAACGACTGATTGATTTGCTGATGGCTGCGACGGCGCTCGTCCTGCTATCACCGCTGCTGCTGCTGATATCGCTGGCGATCCTGATGACAGACCGGCACGCTCCTTTTTTCGTGCAGCCCCGGCCGGGGCAGGACGAAAACATAATTATTTTGGT
>JBEBSO010000251.1:0-5856 GCA_040394275.1 Telluribacter sp. | reverse complement strand
CAGCGAGGGATTGATCGGGCACGGAGAGACCTATTATGCCCCGCACGCGGTCGCAGCGATGCTGCACGACTGGATGGCCGGGAAGCTGATCGGGTCTGACCCGCTCCATATCGAGCGGCATTGGCGCTTTTTCTACGAGAGATTCATCAATTTCGGGGGAAGAGGTGCGGAAATCAGGGCGCTGTCGGCCCTTGACCTCTGTCTTTGGGATATCCTGGGCCAGTACTGAGGTCAGCCGGTCTGGCAGCTGCTGGGCGGGCGGACCCGGGAAAAAGTGCCGACTTACAACAGTGCCGGAGGGACGAGCTACGGCCTGCCTGCGGCCTGGAATGTCAGCACAAAAGAGGAGCTGTTGTGGCCCGGGCACGGCAGCGCAGGATACGACGGTCCGCTGGAGGACAACTGGGCCAGCATTCACCGGCCGGCAGCCTACGCCAGGGAGTTGCTGGCGGAGGGCTACAAAGCGATGAAGGTGTGGCTGCTGGATCCGCTGGCGCATCAGCCCGGCGGATGCCTTTACCTCAATTACGATGAGCTGAAAAGACTGCTCAGGCCTTTGTTTGAAATCAGGGAGGAGGTAGGCTATGCCATCGAGATCATGCTGGACGGACACGGCTTTTTCCAGTGGCCGGCTGCCATGCGCATAGCGGAAGTGATGCGGGACATTAAGCCGCTTTGGATGGAAGACGTGCTCCGGGTGGACAATATCGACATGCTGGCGAGATTTCACCGGGAGGCGGGAGTTCCCGTCGCCGTCAGCGAGATGTTTACTGCGAGGGACGATTACCGGCAGGTGCTGGAAAAAAGGGCGGCAGACTATATCATGGTAGATCCGACCTGGGTCGGCGGCATTTCGGAGACCCGCAGGATCACCGAGATGGCCATACCGTACCACCTGCCGGTGACCATGCACGACTGCACCGGTCCTTTCACATTGCTGGCCGGTCTTCACGTGGCGACCGCCTGTCATAACGTAGTTTTCCAGGAAAGTGTCCGTGCGCACCTGCGGGTGGTGTACGAAAGGCTCATAGATGCGAAGATCGAAGTCGACAACGGGCACATCACTTTGTCTGACCGACCGGGGCTGGGAGCGGCCTGGCTGCCCGCGATCTTCACGCCCGACAACCCGTCTTACCGCGTTTCACAAAAATAAAAATCAACAGTTTTGAATTCACTTGATACATCGCGCTCCGCTGAAATGTACCGTCGCGCGCTGGTGAGGATACCTGACGGAGTTTCGAGCTCCATGCGCAAAAATGTTTCCCCGGTGCTGTATTTCGAACGCGGTGACGGCCCGTTCTTTTTCGATGTCGACGGCAACAGGTATATCGACTATACGCTCGCCTGGGGGCCACTGATCGTGGGAAACAACCACCCGGCTATCAACGAAGCCGTCAGCCGACAGCTGGCCAGGGGCTATACCTTCGGCGCCCAGCATGGGCTGGAGATCGCGCTGGCCGAGCGCATGACCTCCGTGTTGCCGGGGGTGGAGCAGGTGCTGTTCTGCAATACAGGGAGCGAGGCGGTACAGGGCGCTTTGCGGCTGGCCCGTGCCCGGACGAAACGCGATAAAATTGTCAAGTTCGAAGGGCATTACCACGGTTGGATGAACAATGTGCTGGTGAGCTACAAGCCTTCGCCGGATCAGCTGGGAACACCTTCTCCCACCTGCGGGGGACAGCCGCAGCACGAGTATGCCGATACGTTGGTAGCTCCCTGGAACGACCTGCAGGCATTGGAGGACCTCTTCCGGGAAAACCCGGGGGAGATAGCTTGTGTCCTGACCGAGCCGCTCCTCGCCAATTCAGGCTGCTGCATGCCGGAGGAAGGCTATCTTCAGGGGATCATCGATTTGTGCCGGGCACATGGCGCAGTTTCGGTATTTGACGAAGTCATTACCGGTTTCAGGGTTGCGCTCGGCGGAGCCAGGGCCTTTTTCGGCGTCCTTCCGGATCTGTCGGTGTATGCAAAGGCGATGGCCGGCGGGTTTACCATGGCGGCCATAGGCGGGTCGGCAGAGATGTTTGATGTGCTGAGAAACCGGGAAACCATGCACGCCGGTACCTATAACGGCTCCCCGGTGAACCTGGCAGCCGCTCTTGCGACCCTGGGCATCCTGGGTGCGGAGGGAGTGTATGACCGCATGCATGCCTATGGAGACACGTTGAAGCAGCACCTGGCTGACGAGGCGCGCCGGAACGGAATCCTGCTGGCAGCGTCCGGTCCCGGTCCTGTTTTCAGCCTTCATTTTGGCCTGGAGCAGGCTCCCCGCAACTATACCGGGACGTTGTCTTTGGACAAGGCACTGTACGAAAAATTCAGGGTGGCGATGCTGCAGGAAGGAATCCTGCTGCTGCCGGACGGCCGTTGGTATATAGGTGCGACGCATACTCCCGAAACGCTGGAGCTCACCATGGAGGCAGCGGGTAAGGCCATGAAACAACTTATTTCCTGAATATGGCAAAGAAGATTCTGGTGGCGGGGCTTTTTCACGAGACCCATACTTTCCTGAAGGAAAAAACCGGTCCTGAGGATTTCCGGCGGGTCAGCTGGTATACGGGCCGGGAAATCATTGCCGCAAATACCGGTAACGGCTCACCCATGGACGGCTTCCTGGAGGTGGCCGCACTTAACGGCTGGGAGGTCATCCCTTCGGTTCAGCTGGCTGCCATGCCGTCCGGACTGGTAGAACAGCGGGTGGTGGAGGCGTTTTATGACGCTTTCCTCCCGGTGCTTCGCCGGCATGTGCTGGAGCTGGACGGTATCTTTCTTGTTTTGCACGGCGCCATGGTAAGCGAAGAAACCGATGACGTCGAAGGGGAGCTCCTGCAGGCGATCCGTACGGAGCTGGACAAGGGCGGACGGCCTTCAGTTCCTGTTGTGGGCATATTGGACTTGCATGCCAACGTATCGGAAAAAATGACGGCCAATAGCACCTGTCTGTATGCCTACCGCGAAAACCCCCACACAGATGCCAGGGCGTCGGCAGTCCGGGCCGCCCACCTGCTCGGTGGGTTCCTGTCCGACCCGCAGGCCACGCAGGTTTTCAGGTCTACTCCCTATATTCTGCCTCCGGCGGGGGTAGGATCGGCCGACCCGCCGATGAAAGACCTGCTTGCGGCTGCGCGCCGGTATGAGCAGGAGGACCCGGAGCTGGTCTGTATCAATGTCTGGGCCGGCTATGCCTATGCGGATATCGAAAACTGCGGGTTTAGCCTGAGCTGCTGCACCAGGGGAGACGCCGCCGGAGCGGCAAGCTACCTGGAATTGCTGGCAGGCATGCTGGAAAGCAGGCTTTCCGATGCCTATCCCCGCGACCGTGACCTGGCGGAGGTATTGGCGGAGGTCAGGCAACGGCCGCCCGGGAGCGGGCCTGTGCTCCTGATCGAGGCTGCCGATAATATCGGCGGAGGTACCCCCGGGGACGGAACCGGCGTACTGGAGCCCTTGCTGCTGGCGGGCGAAAGAGGGATCGTCGCGGTAATCAATGACCCGGAGGCGGCAGAGGCCTGCCGCCGGGCGGGTTTGGGTGCGGCGGTAACACTCCCGGCGGGCGCGCGGACGGATCGGCATCATGGCCGGCCGGTAACAATCAGCGGAGTGGTGGAGAACCTTACCGACGGAATATTTGATCTTGAAAACAGGGATTCCCACCTGGCTTCCATGATGGGCACCCGGATTTCGATGGGGAATTGTGCCGTCGTGAAAAACGATCAGCTGACGCTTCTGCTGACTTCCATCAAAACACCGCCCATGGACCTGGGACAGCTGCATTCCCAGGGGATTTCCCCGGAGCACGCAAAATATATCATTGTGAAGGCGGCGGTTTCGCACCGCCAGGCTTACGATCCGCTGGCTTCGGCCGGCTATTATATCGACGGTCCGGGCCTGTGCACGAGCAACCTCGGCCGTCTGCCCTACCGCAAAGCACTTGGTAAAATACTGTCTGTTTAATCAAACCCACTTGTATCAAATGTCCGAACCCATCAGATCAACATCTTCAGCAAGGCTCCTGTACGTGTACGGGATCAGCCTGGTAGCCTCCGTAGGCGGATTTTTATACGGATATGACCTGGTAATTATCTCCGGGGCCATCCTTTTCCTGGATACGCATTTCGAGCTCGACGCGATGATGAGGGGAGTGCTGGTGAGCAGCGCGGTGCTGGGCGCTATATCCGGCCCGGTCATGGGCATGTGGTTTGCCGACCGTATCGGGAGGCGGAAAACCATGATGGCGGCTGCGATCTTTTTTGCGGTTTCCACGCTGGGATGCTCCCTGGCCACGACGGTCTGGGGCCTGTGTATCTGGCGTTTCCTGGGTGGTATCGGGGTAGGGCTGGCCATGATGTCGTCGCCGATTTACATTGCCGAGCTGTCGCCGCCGGATCTGCGGGGGCGCCTGGTCAATGTCAACCAGCTGTCCAATGTGATCGGCATCAACATGGCGGTCATTGTCAGCTATTTCTTTTCCTTTGAAGGCGACTGGCGCTGGATGTTTGCGTCGCAGGGTGTACCGGTGCTGCTGCTGATGGCGGGTCTTTTCCTGATCCCTGAAAGCCCCCGGTGGCTGGTCGCGCAGAAACGCGAAGATGAGGCCTATCGTGTGCTGGAGAAGGTAAACGGGGAGGAGATTGCCCGCAAGGAGCTCAGCGAAATAAAAGAGACCAACCTGAAAGAGGAGGGGAGCTTCAGGGAGCTGTTTTCGGGCGGCAACAAAAGGGCGTTGATTATCGCGACGATCCTGTTGATTTTTTCACAGGTCAACGGGGTAAACATGATCCTGCTTTATGCGCCCACGATCCTGGCGGAAGCAGGTATAAGCGTCGGGTCGCACGCCATCCTGGGGGCTATTCCCGTGTACCTGTTCATCCTGATCTGCACACTGCTTGCTTTTCCGCTGATCAGGAAATTCAGCCGGAGAGGGCTGCTGATCAGCAGCGTGTCGGGGATGGCGGCCGGGCACCTGCTGATGGCGCTGATCGTCCAGGCCGGGTTGCCGCCTATGGCGATATTGCTTCCCATGCTTATCGGGACGGGGAGCTTCACGCTGGGCTTTGCGCCGCTGACCTGGATTATTGTTTCCGAAATTTTCCCGAACCGGGTGAGGAGCAAGGCGATGGCTATTGTGTGCTTCTTCCTTTATGCCTCGTCTTTTCTTATCACGCTCGCCTTCCCTGTCTTAACAGATATATTTACGACGGCCTTCGGAAACAGTGCGGGCATGTACGTGTTTTTTGCGCTGGTTTGCCTGTCCTGTGTGGCGTTTTCCTGGAAGTTCCTTCCCGAAACCAAAGGGATCATCCTGGAGCGGGCCGGTGACATCTGGCGGGGCCATTGAGGCCGGTACCGCTTATTTGGCGGTGGCCATCACCATCTTGATCTCCTGCCTGGCGCCTACCTCCAGCACGTCCACCAGGTCCTGGATGGCCAGCGTTTTGTCCACCCTCAGCACCACGGTTTTGTCCTCGACGTTGGCAAAGATATTGTGCAGCTCCGTCTCGAGCTGGTCCCCGGATATCTGGTGTTTGTCGATAAAATAGTTTTTCTCCGCGTCAACCGAAAGCGTGATCTGCTTCTTGTAAACCCGCTGTGAGGAAGCGGATTTGGGAAGCATCAGCTTGATCACGTTCGGATTGGCCATGGTCGAAATGATCAGGAAGAAAAGAAGCAGGAAAAACATGATGTCGTTGAGCGAGTGCGTAAACACTTCGGGGGCAAAACGACTCTTACGGCGTATCTTCATTTGTGTAAAAATCTCAATTTACTGGGTTACAGTATTTTATTGGCGTCCCGGCGGTATACGACCACCGGCGCACCTCTGACAGCTTATGGCAGAAGCGCTTATCTGCCCGAAAC
>JBEBSO010000250.1:0-5868 GCA_040394275.1 Telluribacter sp. | reverse complement strand
GATCAGGTATGGCACCTGATCGTTCGCGGCCCGCTTTCCGATGTTCCCTGTTTACCTGGCGGAGTAGTTGGGCGCTTCCTTCTGTATCATGATGTCATGGGGATGGCTTTCCTTGACGCCGGCGGAAGTGATTTTTACAAATCGGGCTTTCTGCAGCGTTTCGATGTCCCCGGCTCCGCAATACCCCATCCCGGCTTTCAGTCCCCCGGTCATCTGGTACAGAATCTCGGAAACTTTCCCCTTGAAGGGGACCCGGCCTACAATGCCTTCCGGGACGAGTTTTTTTACGTCATCTTCCGCATCCTGGAAATAGCGGTCTTTGGAGCCGTCTTCCATGGCCTCAACCGATCCCATGCCCCGGTAAGTTTTAAATTTACGTCCTTCGTAGATCACGATCTCGCCGGGCGCCTCATCGGTGCCGGCAAGCATCGACCCGATCATTACCGTGCTGGCCCCGCCGGCCAGCGCCTTGGTTACGTCGCCGGAGAAACGGATTCCCCCGTCGGCAATCACCGGTATGCCGGTGCCTTTGAGCGCCTCGGCCGCAGACATTACGGCCGAAAGCTGCGGAACACCGATCCCCGCAATGATCCGTGTCGTACAGATGCTTCCCGGGCCTACCCCGACCTTTACGGCGTCTACGCCGGCTTCTGCCAGCGCGAGGGCGGCATCGCCCGTTGCAATATTACCGGCGATCAGCTCCAGCCCCGGGAATTTCTCTTTCAGGGATCTGGCCGCCTCGATCACGCCCCGGGAGTGGCCGTGGGCTGTATCCAGGCTTACCACGTCTACACCCGCCTTTACCAGCGCCTCTACGCGCCTGACCAGGTCTGCGGTGACGCCGATGGCAGCGCCGACCCGCAGCCTGCCGTATTCGTCTTTGGAGGCGTTGGGGTGTGACTTGCGTTTGATGATGTCGCGGTAGGTGATCAGGCCCGTCAGGCGGTATTCCTTATCGACGATCGGGAGCTTCTCAATCTTGAACTCCTGCAGGATGCTTTCGGCGTCGTCCAGCGTAATGCCTTCGGTAGCGGTGATCAGGTTGTTTTTGGTCATGATCTCGACGACGGGCTGCGACAGGTTGCGCTGGAAGCGCAGGTCCCTGTTGGTAAGGATCCCGATCAGCTTGTTTTTTTTATCCACTACGGGGATCCCGCCGATCTTGAAGTCGCGCATGATCTGTAACGCGTCGCTGAGCGTGGCGCCTTCGGTCAGGGTGACCGGATCGAGGATCATGCCGCTTTCCGACCGCTTTACCTTTCTTACCTGGTCGGCCTGGGCTTCCAGGCTCATGTTCTTGTGAATCATGCCTATCCCCCCTTCCTGCGCCATGGCAATGGCCAGCTCATACTCGGTGACCGTATCCATCGCTGCCGATACGAATGGAATGTTCAGATAGATGTTCCTGGTGAGCTTTGATCTTGTTCTTGTATCTCGCGGGAGAACCTCCGAATAGGCGGGAAGGAGGAGAACATCGTCGTAGGTGAGTGCCTCGTAGAGGACTTTATTCTGGGCAGTTGCCATAGCAAATAATTATCGTTATTTGCCGGGCAAATTTAGGAAATAAAATAAGAAAATAAAATTTTTTTAAAAAACGGGGAAGGCGGGAAGAGGCTTGATCTCTCAAGGGGAAATAAAGTAAAATGCCCGGCGTGCCGGGCATTTTAGCGGAGAAAGAAGCCTCCTATTTTTTCTTAGCTCTTTTTTCTTTCTTTTTCTTCTTTTTGGTGTCGGGCTGCGGGGCCTGCGCCGGCTCTTCTTTCCGGGTCAGGTCTTTGATCCGGATGTTGCGGAAGCTGACCACAGATCCATGTCCCAGGAAGCCGATATGACCGCTGTTCCGCTTGAGACCGGGGTGCTCCCGTTTGTCCGGGATCCCGTTCCGGGTGGCTTCGTCGACATCCCCGTCGACGATAACCGTGCCGTTCAGGATCACCTTGACCCTGCGGCCCTGTACGATGACCTCCTGCTGGTTCCATTCACCGACCGGCTTCAGGTATCCCCTTTTGGCCGGGATGATCCCGTATACGGATCCGTGGTACTGGTAGGGCTGGAGCTTCTTGTAAATTTCGGCATCATTGTCCAGGATCTGGATTTCGGCCATGCCCATATAAGCCGCATCGCCCTGCAGCGGAGCCCGGATACCGAGACCGTTGTTGGCGCCGGGAGTGAGCTTGAACTCGAAGCGGAAATTGAAATCCGAGTACTCCTCTTTTGTATACAGGTTGCCGTTGCCTTTCCCCGTCGGGCGGATGACCAGGTCGCCGTCCTCGATAATGTAATCGGTGGTATTGCCTACCCAATGGTGCATATGGGTACCGTCGAACAGCACCTTGAAGTCTTGTTTCTGCTCTTCTTCGCTCAGGCGGAAAGGTTCTTTCCTCGGGATTTCCCGTACGTATATATCCCGGTAGGCTACCAGCGTGCCGTGGGCCTGGAGCTCAATCTGCTCGATCGGGAAGATGGGTTGCTTCCTGTCCCAGTAGTTTTCCAGGATGACGTTGTTGACCACGCGCTTTCCGTTGAGGTCTACCGTGACGCGGTCGCCGATCATTTTAATGTACATGGTGTTCCACTCCCCGACAGGGTTGTCGGCAACGACCAGCGGTTTGCTGGGATGTGTCTGGTTGTTGAACAAGCCGCCGGAGCCGACCTGTGCGCCGGATTCCACCCTGGATGTATCCCAGATCTGTACCTGGGGGGATCCTCTGAGGTAGATGCCTGCGTCACCCTTCGGGCCGATTTTCCAGTCGACGTACATCTCGAAGTCGCCGTACTGCTTTACCGTGCAGAGGTTTTCTCCTTTTCCCGTAAAAATCAGCTCTCCGTTTTGTACGATCCAGCCTTTGCGCATGGATTCATCGGCCTTCACTTGCCTCATGGCCACCGAGTCCGGTCCCATTTTTGCGCGGGCTATGGGATTGGCTACCAGTCCCTTCCAGCCGGCCAGGTCTTTCCCGTTAAACAGGGAAACGAACCCGTCGCCGGCAGGCATCTCGGCCAGGTGTTTGCGGATGGCCTCTTTCTGGTAGGCTGCGTCGCCTCCTTTCAAAAGGTTCATGGTCCTGGTAAGCAGGGTCCTCACTTCGCTCCCGTTAAAGTCTTTATTGGCCAGTGCAATGTTCATTACCGCCTGGGCGGCCGCCTGTTCCAGCTGGCTGTCCGGCAGGAAGGTGCCGGCAAACAGCAGGGCGTTGAAGGTCTTGTACTTCTGGAGCTCTTTGAGCACAGCTTCTTTCTGCGCGGCTGTTTGGGCTGCAGCAGCGATTTCGCGAAGCATGATGACCTTTTGGTCGGGGGTTTTGGGCGAGGTAGCGACCGCCTTGAGGTAGCCTTTTACGGCCTGGTCCAGTGCCGCGGCATCGCTCGGTTGGCGGGCGATGGTCAGCAGCTCGGGCGCTGCGGCATCGTCTTTCCAGTTTGACAGTGCCTGGAGGGCGGCCGATTTCGTAGTTCCGTCCGGGCTGTTGACCGCAGTCGAAACCGCGTTCAGCGCTTTGCTTCCGCCGACAGCAGCGAATACCGGCAGCAGGGAAGCTTTGTTAGCGGAGGCGTTCAGCTGTCCGAGCAGCAGGTCGGTTTGCTGATCGGTGGTGCCGGCGCCTTTCAGGGATGTCTTGACGGCTTCCTGCAAAGCGGTTATTTCGCCGGCCTGGCTGTTGCTTCCCAGCAGCGTAAAGAGCCGGGGCAGGTGTTTGGCGGTGGCCACGCTTTTCAGTGCGGAGAAAGCAGCCGCTTTGACAGCCGCATCTTTGTTGGTCAGCTGGGAAAAGACGACTTCAGACTGATCGTCGGCGCCGCGCGCAGCCAGGACATCCAGCAGAACCACCTTGGCGCCGGCATTGGCACGGGGCATGGCCGAAGCGATTTTGCCGGTCAGGCTGTTGCCTTTGGTCAGGAGAAGCGCGTTTTTGATGACGCTCAGCTCCTCGGCGTTGGCAGTATTGAGCGCGGTCAGCAGGGAGGGGATTGTGCTTTCGGCCCCGATGCTTCCGATGGCGTTTATAGCCGCCCTTTTAACAGCGCCGTTCTTCGAGGTGAGCAGGCCGGTGAGCGCGGGCAGTGCGTTTGTATTTCTGGTCCGGCCCAGCAAGCCGGCAATTTCGGCTTTGAGCTCGGCGGGCGCCTGCTTCAGTTGCGTGAGCCAGAGGCCGGCGGCCGCAGGGGAAGTGTTCTTTTCGGCGATCCGGAGCAGGGCTGCCCTTACCTGGGGTTCTTTGCTTTGCTGGAAAGACCTGATAAGAAACGAGGTGTTGTCGCCCGGCTGCGCTTCAGCAAGCAAGGTGAGGGCGGCGGTCCGGCTTCCTACGGGGACGCTGGCTGTTTTCAGGATTTCCCGTGCTCCTTTTTCCACCTCGCCGGAATTTCCCCCGGCGGCGAGCCGGTGCAGGTAGGTGAAGTAGGCGTCAGAGGCGTTGGTCACGTCGAAGCCGAAATTTACTTTGCGGGCAGCCTCCGCCAGTGTTCCCGACGAAGAAGGGTTGCCTATGTTTGCAAGGGCGTACAAGGCCGCCTTGCGGACGTCGGTTTCGCTGCTTCCGGCCAACTTCTCGATGGCGGAAGCAGCCCCGGCGTAGCGCAGGTCTCCCAGTGCTTCAAGGAATGGAACGGATCCGGCGCCGGAGGACTGTCCCAGGGCGTCCAGCAGGGCCTGTCCCGCCCGCTGCGAACCCGTCCTCGAAAGTGCACGGGCTGCGGGGCCGGCCAGATAGGCGTCCTTCAGGCAGGACGACAGGGCGGTGACAGCCTCTTCCCCCGCTACCTGCTGCAGCTGGAAAATAAGAAATGATCTATTTTCCGGGTCTTTCAGGCTGGAAAGGGCTTCGGCATAGGCTTCACCCGCCAGCTTCCGCCAGCTTTCCTGCCGGGTCTGGTTGACGTAATAGGTGAACCCGCCGATGGCAAATTCAAGGGCGGTGTTGTCTCCTTTTCCCGCGGGGTTCAGCCCGGAGATCAGCTGGACGATACCGGGTTTGCCGAGCGCGGCAAATTCTTCGGCATTTTTCTGAAGCTGTTTCGCATTTTGGGCGGGTACCTGCGCAAGCAGATCGGCGATTCGCGTGGTTGTCGTCCTGTTCTGGCCGAACTGAGCCATGACCTGTGTACCCGACAGGAGGAGGCATAGTAAAATATAGACGTTTTTTTTCATTTTGGTATAGCTTTTAGCAGTGGGCTAACGGGCTGTATGCTTTTGATACGATCGTAGCCGGGGAACCGGCGTTTGTCTGTTTTTGCGTTTCTGGCTTACGAAGCCCTACAGGGTCCAGGGGCCGCGCATCGGTTGGTCGATGAGCCTGTTGGCGCCTTCATCGTCTCCAAATACCTGTTCGACGGGGTCAAATTTCAGAGACCGTCCCAGCCGCAGGGCCGCCAGCCCCATATTGACAAGGGTACAGGACCTGTGGCCGTTTTCTTCGTTCAGCGCAAACTTCCGGCGTTTTTTTACCGCTTCCACGAAAACGGTCACCTGTGGTTCCGGATCCGGGAAGGCAGCCAGTTTTTTGTCGATGTCCGGGATGTCACAGCGGAACCCGTTGTAGACTTTCCCGTTGGGGCCTTCGATATAGGGGGCCTGCGTATCCTTGCCTTCGCCGTCCAGTATAATTTTACAGCCGTCGGCATACGTATATTCAATTCTTCGCCAGGTGCCTACCGCATCGGTGTGCTGCTGAGGGGCATCTACCTCCACGCTGATAGGGCTGGTGTCGTCCTTGCCGAGGAGGTATTGCACGGGGTCCAGGTAATGCTGGCCCATGTCGCCGAGCCCGCCCCCGTCGTAGTCCCAGTAGCCGCGAAAGGTGCTGTGTACGCGGTGGGCGCTGTAGGGACGGTAAGGCGCCGGTCCGAGCCACATGTCGTAATCCAGCT
>JBEBSO010000249.1:0-5877 GCA_040394275.1 Telluribacter sp. | reverse complement strand
GCAGAAGCAAGTGGCTGCCGGGGGAGAAGGAGCGCCCCTGGCGGTATACGGAGAGTACCTCCTGGTTTCTTCTCCCGGCGAAAACCGGATCCTGCTCAATATGGGCGGGATCGCGAATTTTACCTTTCTCCCTTCTGACGGGGCGAGCGGTGTGGTATTTTCTACGGATACCGGGCCTGGAAACACGCTGAGCGATACTTTTGCCCGGATTTTTTTTGATACGCCCTTTGACGCGGGTGGGGAGATCGCATCCAAGGGAGCGGTAACCCCGGAGCTGCTTTACAACCTGAAGAAGCATGCTTTCTTTGACAGTGATTTTCCGAAAACGACCGGGCCGGAGGTGTTCAACCTGGATTACATCAGGAATGCCCAGCAGCGGAGCGGCATGACGTCGGTCTCGGCGGAGGATCTCATGGCTACGCTTACTGCTTTCAGTGCGGAGACCATTGCGGATGCCATCAGGAAAGCGGCAGGCGATGCAGGCGATTTCGAGGTGTATGTAAGCGGGGGCGGGGCGCACAACCCGGTATTGATGAACCACATCAGCGCCCGCCTTTCCGATTTCCGAATCAGGCCGACCGAGGAAATCGGTATCCCGGGAGATGCCAAGGAGGCGATTCTTTTCGCGGTGCTGGCCAACGAAACGGTAGCGGGAGAGGTGACCGATTTAGGGCGGCTTTCCGGTGTGCCTGCCGTTTTTATGGGAAAGGTTTCCTTCCCGGCCTGACGGCCCGACGGGTATCGTGCCCGGGGCACGGAGGAGGTTGCGGTAAGCCGGTATAACAAACGCGTAAAAAAATAGTAGGGCCGGGAAAAGATACTTTCTACCTTTGAGGGTAGGCCATGATGATTCCCGGTGCCCTTCCTGTCTTATTTTTTTATGCTTTTCTGAATGTCTCACGCGATAAATACCAGCAAACGCAGCATCAGCGCGATCATCAGCGGTTCCCTGGCCAATCTTCTCGTGTGGTACGACTGGTACATATACTCCGCATTTGCCATTTATTTCTCGGCTTCTTTTTTTCCGCACGGCAGCCAGACGGTTCAGCTTTTGCAGACTGCCGGCGTTTTTGCGCTGGGCTTTTTTATGCGGCCGGTGGGCGGATGGGTGCTGGGTGCCTTTGCCGACCGGTTTGGCCGCCGGAAGTCGATGTTGTTGTCGGTATACCTGATGTCGTTCGGCTCCGTCCTGATTGCCGTCACACCTACTTATCACGCCATCGGGGTGTATGCGCCTGTCTTACTGCTTCTGGGCAGGCTTATCCAGGGGCTGAGCATCGGCGGCGGGACGGGAATCTCTACCGCTTACCTGACGGAGATGTCTCCTCCTTACAGACGGGGATTTTATGCCAGCTTCCAATACGCTACGCTTGTGGGGGGCCAGATACTGGCGCTCGGCCTGCTGATTGTGCTGCAGAAATTCGTATTGAGCGACCAGGCGCTTCATGACTGGGGGTGGCGGATACCCTTTGCCGTCGGCAGTGTGCTCACGCTCGGCATGTTTTACCTGAACGACAACCTGCATGAGACAAAGGCATACCAGGCAGCGAACGCCGGGACGAAGGTGAAGAAGAGGATATGGGCCCGGCTTGCCGCTCATCCCGGGGCCATCATGATGGTGGTAGGACTTACCATGGGAGGTACGCTGGCTTTTTACACTGCGATCATTTATATGCAGAAGTACCTGGTGAACACGGTGGGAATTTCCAAGGAAGACGCTACCCTGATTACATTTGTAAGCCTTTCGGTTTTCGCGCTGGTACAGCCTCTGTTCGGGGCGCTCTCCGACCGGATCGGGCGCCGCCCCCTGCTGATTGCCTTCGGCGTATTGGGGGTATGTACGACGATACCGTTGATGACGGCCATCGGCAGGGCGACCTCAAACTGGCAGATATTCGGTTTGCTTGTGATATACCTGCTGATACTCAGCGCGTATTCCAGCATCAGCGTGGTGGTAAAAGCAGAGATATTTCCTGCGGAGATCAGGGTGATAGGGGTCGGGTTGCCGCACGCCATTACCGTTGCGCTGTTTGGCGGATCGGCGGAGTACGTGGCGCTGTGGCTGAAAAATATCGGCCACGAAATGTGGTTTTACTGGTACATTACCATCGCAATTTTTATTTCTCTCCTGATGTTTGTCTTCATGAAGGATACGAGGACGAACAATAAGATGGCGGGAGAACCGCACGGTTAGCGGAAACAGGTATTTTTAAATTTATGCATGCAGCGATGTACGATATCGTGATTACCGGGGGCGGCATTGTCGGGCTGGCCACTGCGTTACAGCTGCTGGAGCAGCGTCCGTCTCTTCGTATCCTGATATTGGAGAAGGAAGAGGCAGTGGCCAGGCACCAGACGGGACACAACAGCGGAGTCATTCACTCCGGTCTCTACTACAAGCCCGGCAGCCTCAAAGCGACCAATTGTATCAGGGGATACGGCCTGTTGATCGACTTTTGTGAGCGGGAGGGCATACCGTATGATCTTTGCGGGAAGATCGTCGTTGCAACCAATGCGGCGCAGGTGAGCCAGCTCAATACCCTTTATGAACGCGGCAGGCAGAACGGGCTGCTGCGCAACCGGAAGATCAGCCGGTCGGAGATGAAGGAGATCGAGCCGCACGTAAACGGCGTGGAAGGGCTATGGGTGCCCTACACCGGGATCGTCGACTACGTGGCGGTAGCCAACCGGTACGAGGCGCTTTTCCTGCAGAAGGGAGGTGAGATCCGGTTTGGAGAAAAGGTCAGGCGCCTGGCGGGGAAAGGAGGGAAGCCGGAGGTGATTACCGCCGGGGGCAATGTTTTCCAGGCCCGGCTGGTTGTCAATTGTGCCGGTCTCTACTCGGACAAGATCGCGGAACTGACCCGCGAGGGAGGCAGAAGGGAATTGCAGATCGTCCCTTTCAGGGGCGAGTATTACCAGCTCCGGCCGGAAAAGGAGCACCTGGTGAAGAATCTGATCTACCCGGTTCCCGACCCCAATTTTCCCTTTCTGGGCGTTCATTTTACCCGGATGATCGGAGGCGGAGTGGAGGCCGGCCCGAATGCTGTGCTGGCTTTTGCCAGGGAGGGTTACAAAAAAACGGATATCCACCTTGCCGAGCTGGCCGAAACCCTGCGGTGGCCGGGCTTCCGGAAGGTTGCGCGAAAATACTGGCAAACCGGGCTGGGGGAGATGTACCGCTCGTTTTCCAAGGCGGCTTTTACAAGGGCGCTTCAGGAGCTGATCCCCGACATACGGCAGGAGGATCTCGTGCCGGGAGGCGCGGGCGTCCGTGCACAGGCCTGCGACCGCAGCGGAGGATTGCTGGATGACTTCGCCATCATTGAAAACCAGTACACGGTCAACGTCTGCAATGCGCCTTCGCCGGCAGCGACGTCCTCGCTTTCCATTGGCCTGACCGTCTCGGAGCGGGTGCTGGCCAGGGTATAGCGCCGGGTGTCAGGGGCAGCCTTTGTTTTCCTTTGTTCCCTGCTGGTCGGGGCATTGATCCAGGTGATCCGGTATGCCGTCATTGTCGCGGTCCGGGCAGCCCCGGTTTTTGCCGGTACCGGGCTCATTCGGGCAGCGGTCGACATAATCCGGGATCCCGTCCCCGTCCGAATCCGGGCAGCCGGAGAATTTCGGAAGACCTGCCGCATCGGGACATTTATCCAGGTCGTCGGGAACACCGTCCCCGTCCCGGTCCCGCGGCTTTTTCACAAGCCGGTGGGTCAGGCTGACGGTCAGAAAGCTGAATACATCATTCGGGGTGCCGCTGTAGCTTCCCGCTTCCTCGGGATTGTCCAGCGAAGTGCCGGACGTGGCGTCCACTTTGTCGCTTCTGACGAAGTAAAACCGGTAGTCGAGCCCGGCCTGCCAGGTTTCGGAGAAATGGTAGTCGACAGAAATCCCGAGCGGGACGGCCCGTTCGTGGGTCTTTTTGATGCCGGTGGCAGCCTTGGGGGTGCCGAATTTCTGGAAGAGCGGGTTTCGACCGCTGTAGGCGCTGTTGGTATACCGGAGGCGTTCGCCGGTGGACAGGTCGTAAGCGTTGGCGTTAAACATCATGAGCCCCAGGCCCGTATAGGCGGAGACGTGATACTTCTCATCATGATAATAGCTGAAAGCCTCTGTAAAGTCGAAGCGCCCCAGCAGCTCGACCATGTTGTAGCCGGCTTTGAAATAAGACTTATAGAAAGCTGATTTTCTTCCGTTGAGGCTGCCTGTGCTGAAATCCAGCCCCGCCGAAAACGGGCCGAGAATTTCGTAACGCACGCCTATGCCCCCGGTCCCTCCGAAGGATTTCTCATTGAGCTCGCCGTAAAACTTGGTAAACCCGCCTTTTGCGACCAGTGAAATGGGGGTCAGCACCTTTCTGGGTTGCATGCGCCCTGTAACCCCAACCTGCGCCTCCGCCCATTGGGACAAGGTGAACACCATGAAACAGATATATCGTATGGTGCGCATGGGTGCTCTGTTTTTTAAGCTGAACACTTTTAACCCGGGTTCCCCGGCAGCGGGACAAACACGGTCCGGAGGCCGATAGGGAATTGGATTTAAGTTAACAAATTTAGAACTCTTTTGCAGAACCCCATGATTTAGAGAGAAAAATTGACCAAATGTCGGCGGTAAACCAATACCTGTTAGATTTGTGATCCAGAAAGCACAACAGATTATGCGTAGCGTAGTACCCTATAAGGAGAAGGAAGGAACCAAGCGGGAGCAGGTGGAGGAGATGTTTGACAACATCTCGGGTAAATATGATTTTCTGAATCATTTCCTGAGCGCAGGGGTGGATGTGTACTGGCGTAAGCGGGCCATCCGTATGCTCAGGAAAGAACAGCCCCGGCAGGTACTGGATATCGCCACCGGCACGGGAGACTTCGCCATTGAAGCGGCGCGCCTGGACCCGGACAAGATCACCGGGGTGGACATATCGGAGGGGATGCTGCGCGTGGGACGGGAGAAGATCCGGCGCAAAGGGCTGGAGCACCTGATTGAGCTGCAGAAGGCCGATTCGGAATGCCTGCCGTTCCCGGACAATTATTTTGATGCCGTGATCGTTTCTTTTGGTGTAAGAAACTTTGAAAATCTGCCGGCCGGCCTGAAGGAGATGAACCGCGTGCTGAAGAAGGACGGCACCTGCCTGATCATTGAATTTTCCAGGCCGAAGCAGTTTCCCTTTAAGCAGGTATACAGTTTTTATTTTTCCTACATACTTCCGCTCGTCGGAAAGTTTATTTCCAGGGATCAATCTGCTTATACCTATCTCCCGGAATCCGTAAGACAGTTCCCGGACGGAGAAGATTTTCTGGGAGTCCTGCGTTCAGCCGGCTATAAAAATACGAAATGCGTTCCACTTACCTTTGGAATCTGTTCCATTTATATCGCCCGGAAATAGGAGGGATCCTGTTCCTGGCGGCTTTGTTCAGTTCTGCGGATATCAGGGCCCAGGCCGCCTATACCCGGAAGCACCAGGAGTATTATGACGACAAGCCTGTCCATTACGGGTTCCTGATCGGGATGCCGGTGACCAGGTACAGTGTCCGGTACGACGACGCGATCATGTTGGCGGATTCGATCCACCGGATCTATTCCCCCAATGCAGCCAATATCAGGATGGGATTTTCGATCAACGGTTATCTCAATGACCGTTTCGATATCCGGACAACCCCGTCCGTTTCCCTGTATACCCGTAAGCTGGTGTACGAGCTGAATTCCGGGGACCGCGGCCTGAAGCGGGAGTCGACCTGGATCGAGCTGCCTTTTCTTCTCAAGTACAAGTCGCAGCGGCGGGTCAACACGCGGATGTACCTGGTTGCAGGATTTACCTTTGGCCTGGAAACCAACATCAAGCAGAAGAGAAATCTTAATTTTGAGCAGCTGGATACCCGG
>JBEBSO010000248.1:0-5914 GCA_040394275.1 Telluribacter sp. | reverse complement strand
TTTGTAAGGCTCTTTTCATTTGTTTCGGTTTAAAAAAATGAACAATCAGACAGTCCGTAAATGTACAAAAAAGCAGGATTTGCCCCTGCACGGATTTAGCCGATCAGGCTGAGGGCCATATTTTTTCCCGCGATATAGCCTGAAGTCCAGGCATTCTGGAAATTGAACCCCCCGGTGACGCCGTCCACATCGGTAACCTCCCCGGCGAGATAAAGCCCGCGGACCGACCTGCTTTCCATCGTATCGGGATGGAGCTCCGGCAGGGCAATCCCGCCGCAGGTAACGAACTCTTCTTTGTAGGTGGTCTTTCCGCTGACCTCAAAAGAGGCGTTGGCGAGCAGCGCAGCAAGGCGGTTGAGCATTTTATGGGAGGCATCCGCCCAGCGCAGCTCCGGGGAGATCCCGGCTTTTTCCACCAGTGATTTCCACAGGCGCGCCGGCAGCCCGAACCGGCCGTGCGCCGCGATCGTCTGCCTGGGATGGGTGGTTTTTTGCAGGTACATCTCTTCTCTTACCAGGTCCTCGTGCACGGAGCCTGTCCAGTTGATCCCGATTTCAAAGCGATACTCCCTGGCAGCCAGCTC
The DNA here is from genome assembly GCA_040394275.1 of Telluribacter sp. GTDB lineage: Bacteria > Bacteroidota > Bacteroidia > Cytophagales > Spirosomataceae > JBEBSO01. The sequence continues at coordinate 5,330 of JBEBSO010000248.1, read as the reverse complement.
CCTGGCGGCCAGCGCCGACAGTTTCAGCACGGCGGGGCCGCTGAACCCCCAATGCGTGACCAGCAGGCCTCCCCTCGATTGAAGCCGGGAGCCGGCGATCCGTATTGCCGCGTCGGGGACAGATACCCCCGCCAGGTGAAGCAGGTAGCTTTGGGGAGTGTTGAACGTGAAAAGTGAAGGCACAGGCGGTACCAGCGAAAGGGAGTGGTCTGTCAGCCACTCAAAGCCGCCGGGCTGCGGGTGACCGCCGGTAGCGATCAGCAGCCTGTCGCCGTACAGCTGCTCTCCGTCGGAAAGGGTTACGCGGAATCTGCCGGTGTCCGGGTCTTTGTCAAACCGGTCGGCCGCAGCCCGCGTCCGCACCGTCACGCCCAGGCTGCGGGCGGTCTCGCTGAGACAATAAATAATGGTTCCCGAAGCGTCGGATACCGGGAATACCCTGCCGTCGGGTTCGGTTTTCAGTTCCACTCCCCGTTGCCCGAACCACCGCATGGTCGATTCGGCGTCAAACTGGCGAAGTGTTTTCCTGAGGAGCTTCTCGCCCCGGGGGTAGTTCCGGGAAAAGGCGGCGGGGGGAGAAGGCGCATGCGTCACGTTGCACCGGCCTCCCCCGGAGATCCTGACTTTGTTGAGCACGGTCCTGCTTTTTTCCAGGATCGTCACCTGTACCGACGGGTGGGTCTCGGCTGCCGTAATGGCCGCCATGAACCCGGCCGCACCGCCGCCGATAATCAGGATGGAAGGCCCGTTGCGTACCATTTCGGTCGGAGGGATAATATTTCGTCATAAACGGGACAGCCGGGGCTGTGCGCACCCGGCAGGTAGCCGGTGCTCATCAGGAACTCGTTGACGATTTCACCGCCTGTAAACCGGAAAGTCTTCTTAAACAGGCGGGTCCACTCTTCCCTGGGAAGCGGGTGCGTGCTGTCCAGCCATGCTTTAAAGGAGCCGTGCGTATCCTGCAGGCTCCGTACTACCCGGGCGTTCTCGATCGCGGCGTTGATCTTCAGCCGGTTTCGTATGATCCCCGCGTCGCCGAGCAGCCTTTCCCGGTCGGTCTCCCCGTAAGCCGCTATGGTGCGTATATCAAAATGGTGATAGGCATTGCGGAAGTTTTCCTGCTTTTTGAGGATGGTCTCCCAGCTCAGTCCTGCCTGGTTGATCTCCAGGATCAGGCGCCCGAACAGCTCATTGTCATCCTCTATTTCGAATCCGTAATGCAGATCATGATAGATTTTGTGCGGGTTGTCCCCGTGGGAAATGTTTTTTACATAATCGCAGTAAGATGACATGCTCGTATATTCAAAATGGGTTAATAATTGTTAACTTCGGGCAGAACCATAATAATTTGACGCAAATTAAGTAGAATCCGCCCTAACTTGACATTATCTTTGTAAAGACAGGCGGTAAGCTGCAGGCTTCAGGTCTGGGGTGTAAATTTAAGGTTCGTTTGAATTTACAGGGGTGCCGGAGTTATTTTAGTTCAATAGTTCTAGAGTTGAACTCCTTGGAACTTTCGAACTCCTTCGAACTTTTTCAAACTTTAGAACTCCTTCAAACTCTTTTGAACTCTTTAAACTATACTTATATGAAATACATTTACATCATCTCCGGGATCATCTTTTTGCTCTGTGCGGCGGTTCAGTACAACGACCCCGATCCGGGCGTCTGGATGGCGATATACGGGGTGGCTGCCATTGTTTCTTTCCAGGGAGTACGGCATTACCTGCCTTCCTGGACTTACCTGGTCCTCTTCCTGATTTTTACGGCGGGAGCGGTGTCCCAGTGGCCGCCGCACTTTGAAGGGCTGTTTTTCAATGAGCTGGCTACCATGCGCAACATGAATATCGAAGAGGCCCGCGAATCGCTGGGGCTGGGTATCTGCGCGTTTGCGATGCTTTTGTTCTACCTGCTGGAGAGGAGACGTTAATCGTCCATCCATTTTACTTCCTTGATGTCGAATTCACGGGTGCCTTCCGTATCGGTACGGATGAGAAGGCGTCCCGAAGGTGTCGTCCCGGTGATTTCGCCTGTAAAAAGCTGCTGGTCCGCCATGAAAGTGCGTTGCTGGCGGATGCCTGCGAGGTTGGCAAGGTACATTTCATGCAGCCGGGGGCGCCCGGATCCCGCCAGCATGAGGTAATATTTTTCCAGTGATTTCATCAGCAGGGGAAATTCGCTGACCAGGTCGAAGGCCGTTCCTGTAGCGATCTGCAGCGAAGTGGCGCGGGCCAGGTCAAACGAAGTCTGGTTGACGTTGATGCCGATGCCGACGATGGCGTGATGGATCCCGCTGCCCCTTAGTGAATTCTCGATCAGCATGCCGCATATTTTCCGGCCTTGGACAGTCAGGTCATTGGGCCATTTGATCAGGGCGCCGTCCGTTTTGGTACGGAGGTAGTCCAGCACGCCCAGCGACATGACCTGGCTGATCAGGAACTGGTCCCGGGGTTTGAGAAAGCCGGGTTTCAGCACGACGGACAAGGTAAAATTTTTGTCTTTTTCACTGTTCCATTCGTTGTTTCTCTGTCCCTTGCCATGGGTCTGGTGACCTGTAATCACCACGGTTCCCTCCGGGATGTCGTTCTTTTGAAGAATTTCGGCCGCAATGTCGTTCGTGGAATGACAAGATGGCAGGTAAATTACTTTTTTTCCGAACAATCGAGTTTTTGTGCAGGGGTTGTACACTTTTTGTGAGTTATTTTATACTTTTACCGTAACAGAGATTTTAACAAAAATTAAAAAAGCAGAATTGGCAGTAATAGAAAAACGACGCAAAAATAGGGAAGTATCTTCAGAAACCCTCAGCCGGCTGATTGCGAAAGGGATGCTGGAAAAGAAAGCCACAGAGGTGATTATTTTGGATCTCCGCAATATACAGACTGCAGTCGCCGATTTCTTTGTAATCTGTTCGGGTAATTCGGACACACAAATTGATGCCATTTCCCAGTCAATTGAGGAAGAAGTATACAAAGCGGTGGAAGCGGCCCCCTGGCAGAAAGAGGGAAAGCTTAACCGCGAGTGGATCCTTATCGACTATGTGGATGTAGTCGCGCACGTTTTTCGCAAGGACAGGCGTTTGTATTATGACCTGGAAGGCCTGTGGGGAGATGCGGGGGTGACCAGGGTGGAGGACGATGCCATTCTTCCGATAGAAATGGAATGATATTTGTCAAAAAGGGGTTCCGGTATCAGATGGGCTTGCACCGGATATCCCTGAGGTTTTTTGAACCTTAAAGTAAATAGCTCCTACTACGAAACAAAAAAGATAATGCCAGAAAACGATAATAAAAGGAATCAGCCGAATTCAAAAGGTCCGCAGAGAGGTTACCAGGGTTGGATTATAGCGGTGTTGATCGCGGCTATAGTCGGTATCACCTTTTTTAACAGGACCTCGGCTGTGCGTGAGATTTCGCAGAAGCGCTTTGAGAAGATGGTGTCGGACGGAGACGTGGCCCGGGTGCTTATCGTGAACGATAAGCTTGTGGAGGTGACCCTCAAGCCGGAGGCGCTGAAAAAGGATAGCTACAAGACGCTCAACAACGAAAATAACTATTTTACCGGTGAAGCCGGCCCGCATTACCAGTTCCAGATCACTTCTGCGGATACCTTCAAGAAGGACCTGGACAGGATCCAGGAGAATACGCCCGAAAGCGAGCGCCTGGAGTACAAAATCGATTCCCGCAACGACTGGACCAGCTTCCTGAGCACCTGGGGCTTCTTTATCGTGATGATCCTGGTGATGTATTTCGTGCTGGGCCGGATGTCGGGCGGTGTAGGGCCCGGTGGACAGATCTTCAACATCGGCCGTTCAAGGGCGACGCTTTTTGACGCTGAAAACAAGGTGAAAATTACTTTCAGCGATGTGGCGGGCCTGGATGAGGCGAAAGAAGAAATCAAGGAAATCGTGGATTACCTGAAGAACGCGGAGAAATTCAAGAAGCTGGGCGCCAAAATACCGAAGGGCGCACTGCTGGTAGGTCCTCCCGGTACAGGTAAGACCCTGCTGGCCAAGGCGGTTGCCGGTGAGGCCGGCGTGCCGTTCTTCTCGCTGTCGGGCTCGGATTTTGTGGAGATGTTTGTGGGGGTAGGGGCTGCCCGGGTCCGGGACCTGTTCAAGCAGGCAAAGGAAAAGGCACCTTGTATTATCTTTATCGACGAAATTGACGCTGTCGGCCGTTCCAGGGGACGGGGTGCCATGCCCGGCGCCAACGATGAGCGTGAAAATACGCTGAACTCCCTGCTGGTGGAGATGGACGGCTTTGCCACGGATTCGGGTATCATCATTCTCGCCGCGACCAACCGTCCGGACGTCCTCGATTCGGCTTTGCTTCGTCCCGGGCGCTTCGACAGGCAGATTTCGGTAGATAAGCCGGATGTGATCGGGAGGGAAGCCATATTTAAAGTCCACCTGAAGCCGCTGCGGCTTTCGGAAGACGTGGACATCCAGAAGCTGGCCGCTCAGACGCCCGGTTTTGCCGGGGCAGAAATCGCCAACGTATGTAACGAAGCGGCGCTGATCGCTGCCCGGCGCGACCGCGAGGAGGTAACCATGCAGGATTTCCAGGATGCAATGGACCGGGTGATCGGCGGCCTCGAAAAAAAGAACAAGCTGATCTCACCGGAGGAGAAGGAGATCGTGGCCTACCACGAAGCCGGGCACGCCGTAGCCGGGTGGTTCCTGGAGCATGCGGATCCCCTGGTGAAGGTGACCATCGTACCCCGCGGGGTGGCGGCGCTGGGCTACGCCCAGTACCTTCCGCGGGAACAGTACCTGTACCGGACGGAGCAGCTTTTTGACGAGATGTGCATGACGCTGGGAGGACGTGCGGCGGAAGACGTGGTATTCGGAAAGGTATCGACAGGTGCGCTGAGCGACCTGGAGCGGGTGACCAAAGTAGCGTACAGCATGGTGACCATGTACGGGATGAACGAGCGGATAGGAAACATATCCTTCTATGACTCGAAGCAGTCGGACTATGCTTTCACCAAGCCTTATTCCGAAGCTACTTCCGAGGCCATCGACCAGGAGGTGAGAAAGCTCGTCGATGAAGCGTACCAGTTTACCAAAAACCTGCTGATCGGCAAACGTGCGGAGCTGGAGAAGATTGCCCAGGAGCTGCTGAAGAAGGAGATACTGTTCCAGGGAGATCTTGAGGACCTGATCGGGAAGAGGCCTTTCGAGAAGGAGACCAGCTACCAGGCGTATATCAACCGCAAATCCAACGAGGAAGCGGCTATTCACCAGGAGGTGGTGAAGCACGCGGAGGCGGAGAAGGCGTCCAAGGATGACGGCGCGCCGGTTGAAGCAGAAGAAGGCGAGTCCGCAT